>NZ_JBNHHB010000035.1:0-51279 GCF_059091905.1 Arthrobacter sp. Dra40 | reverse complement strand
GGGAAAACGACCAAAGACACTGCACTAAATTCAAACCAGGCTGATAAAACCGCGACACACCACAGGGGCGGCACGCCACGGCACTTCAACCAATAAAAAATTGGTATCAACAAACTTGGCACACTATTGAGTTCTCAAACAACAGGAGCAAACGAATACTTCAGCAAAACAATTTCTTTGAAATCCGCTTTGTTTTTCTTCGTTGCGATGTTTCTACTTTATTTCATTCTTTTTCTTTCTGTCAAATCCGCGTTTCCGCTTCATTCACTTTGGAAAGAGTATGGTCCCAGCGAAAAACTTCAGCAAGTTTGCCTGCACACTGGGCGCATGACCAACCGCTGTCGTTTTATCGAAGGGGTTTTGTCGCGTTCCGGCCGGCTGTTTCACAACCCGCGGCGGCGACTCAGAAAACATTACACGGCGCCGGCACAGCCCGCAAATCGCTGGAGGGTGATACCCGCCACCGACGCAAAGGGCCCACCGTGTCCCTCCTATGCGGAGGAAACGGCGGGCCCCTTCGATCAAACCATCGGGTCGACGGGCGTGCGGTCCGGTTAGCCAGACACTTCCACCATGGCGAGCGTGCGCTTGCCGCGGCGCATCAACAGATACTTGCCGTGCAGCAACTGATCTACTCCGACGACGGTGTCCGGGTCGGTGATCTTGTGGTTGTTCACGTAGGCGCCACCCTCTGCCACCGTCCGCCGGGCCGCCGAATTGCTGGTGGCCAGCCCGGACTGGACCAACAACTCGATGATTCCGGTGGTCTCCGGACCGGCAACTGCACTGGGCAGCTCAGCCGTGGCAGCAACCAGGGTCGACTCATCCAGCTCAGCCAGTTCTCCCTGCCCGAACAATGCCGAGGAAGCAGCGATCACCTTGTCGGTCGCATCGGTTCCGTGCACAATCGACGTCACCTCGTAAGCCAGCGTCCGCTGGGCCTCACGTGCATGTGGCCGTTCGGCCACGGCTCGCTCGAGCCCTTCGATTTCCTCCCGGGAACGGAAGGTGAAGACCTTGAGCCGCTGGACCACGTCGGCGTCGGCCGTGTTGAGCCAGAACTGGTACATGGCATAGGGGCTACACATCTCCGCATCCAGCCAGATGGCGTTGCCCTCGCTCTTCCCGAACTTGGTGCCGTCCGAGTTGGTGATCAGGGGCGTGCCGATCGCGTGGACAGCGCTGCCCTCCACCTTGCGGATCAGTTCGATGCCGCTGGTCAGGTTGCCCCACTGATCCGATCCGCCGGTCTGCAGGATGCAGCCGTACTGCCGGAACAGCTCCAGATAGTCCATACCCTGCAAGATCTGGTAGCTGAATTCTGCGTAGCTGATGCCTTCGTCGGAATTCAGCCTGGAGGCGACGATGTCCTTCTTGACCATGGTGCCGACGCGGTAGTGCTTCCCGATATCGCGCAGGAAATCCAGCACGCTCATGGGCGCGGTCCAGTCCAGGTTGTTGACCATGCGTGCGGCGTTGTCGCCGTCGAAGTCAAGGAATCGCTGGACCTGCCCCTTCAGGCGATCCACCCACTCGGCGACTGTTTCCTTGGTGTTCATGGTGCGCTCGGCGGTGGGCCTCGGATCGCCGACCAGCCCGGTGGAGCCGCCGACGAGTCCCAGCGGCCTGTGCCCGGCCAACTGCAGCCGGCGCATGGTGAGCAACTGGACCAGGTTGCCCAGGTGCAGGCTGGGTGCCGTCGGGTCGAAGCCGCAGTAATACGTCACCGGGTCCCCCGCCAGCAGTTTCTCCAATTCAGCCTCGTCGGTTGAAACGTGGACAAGTCCGCGCCACTTCAGTTCCTGCCAGACGTTGGCGAAACCAGGGTCGTTGCGTTGCGAAGAGAGAAACGTATTATTCACGGATTCCAAAATATCAGCCTTCAATTCCCTCGGGGACTTCGCCTTCGGCCAACAGGCGCAGCCGCTGGGTCGGACGGGTCATGGCCACGTAGAGGTCGCCGACGCGGCCGCCGGTACGGTGCAGTAGTTCACCGGGTTCGAGCACCACCACGGCGTCGAACTCAAGGCCTTTGGCCTCCTGCGGACCCAGCACACTGATGTCCTGTTCCAGGCCGCCAGCGCCACCACCTACGCGTCGGCCGTATACCGATGCCAACGCGCTCCGGACCTCGGGCAACTGGCGGTCTGCGGCGATGACCGCCAGCAGGCCGCCATTGGCGGCATCGAGTTCCTCGGGCATGATCTCCAGCAGGTGTTCAACCATGCGGCCGGCTGGCACCCGGTCCACGACCGGATGCCAGCGCCCCTCGCGCACGGCTTTAGGGGCCGTCACGACTTGGCCGGCGGCATTCGCCATCCGGACCGCTGCCTGGGCAATCTGCGACGGCGTGCGGTAGTTCACGGTCAGTTCTTCGAGCTGCCAGCGACTGCCCGCGAACGGCTCAAGTGCCTGCTGCCAGGACTCTGCGCCGGCAGCCGAACTGGTTTGCGCGATATCGCCGACCACGGTAAACGACTTGAGCGGGCAGCGGCGCATCAGCAGGCGCCACTGCATGGCGGACAGCTCCTGCGCCTCGTCGACCACGATGTGTCCGTAGGCCCACGTGCGGTCGCCGGCGGCTCGTTCGGCGGCGGTGAGGCGGTTTTGCTGCGTTTGGTTGTAGCCGGCCAGATCCTCGGCGCTGACCAATCCGTTGATTCCGATGTCGCGCAGCGTCTGGTCGACGTTCCGCAAGGACTGCTCGGCATTGGCGATGTCGCGGGCACGGTCTGCGTCCTGCTGGGCCTTGTCACGCCCGGACGAGGCATCCATCTCGCCGAGCAGCTCGGCGGCTTCGTCGAGCAGCGGCACATCGGCTTCCGTCCACGGCGCATCCGCGGAGCGCAACAGCACGTTCCGTTCCGCATCGGTCAGCTCCGGGGCGGCCGCCTCAAGATGGGCCGGCTTGCTGAGCAATTCTCGGATCAGCTTTTCCGGCGTCAACGGCATCCACGCCAGATTCAGCGCCACCCGGACATCGCGCGAAGTCCGCACGTCTTCAGCCAGATAGGCGCGGTCTGCGTTGTTGCCCGGACCGGATGATGCCTCCAAGGCTTCGCGCAGCTGGTCGGTCAGCTCGCGCAGCAGGATCTTCACGAAGGTCACTCGGGCGGCGTTGTGGGGTTTCCCGGTGGCCCGTGCGCGGTCGCGCGCCCGCGCCACCTGACGCGGGGTCAGGGTCAAGATGGTGCCCTCGACGTTGAGCTTGCGCGGCTCCGCCGGCAGCCTCTGCCGGTTCGCTACCGCGTTGGCCACCACGTCGGCCATGGACAAACGGCCCTTGATCTCGGCCACGGCCGGGTCGGTTTCCGGCACCGCCCGGATCCCGGGCATCAGCCCACCGAGCGTTGACATGACGACGCCGGTTTCACCCAGCGAGGGCAGCACACGCTCGATGTACTTCATGAAGGAGTTCGACGGTCCCACCAGCAGCACGCCGGCGGACTTCAACCGTTCGCGGTGCGAGTACAACAGGTACGCAGCGCGATGCAGGGCAACGGCGGTCTTGCCCGTTCCGGGGCCGCCCTGGACCACCAGAATCCCCGGCATCGGGGCCCTGATGATGCGGTCCTGCTCGGCCTGAATAGTTCCGACGATGTCGGACATGGCACCGGTGCGCTTGGAGTTGAGCGCTGCCAGCAGGGCGCCTTCGCCCTGCAGCGATGCGCCGTCGGCAAGCATGGTCGAATCGAGCACGTCGTCTTCAATGCCCTTGACCTGGTGCCCCTGCAGGATCAGATGCCGGCGCCGCCGCACGCCCAGCCGTTCAAAGGCGGTGGCCTGGTAAAACGCTCCGGCCTCGGGCGCACGCCAGTCCACCATCAACTGCTGCAGGTCCTTGGTGCTGAGTCCAATGCGTCCGATGTAACGCCGGTCGCCGTCGTCCAGATCGAGGCGGCCGAACACCAAGCGGTCATCCACAGCGTTAAGCTGCGCCAGGCGGTCCTCGTACATGGTCGCGAACGCATCGCGTTCGGAAATGTTCTGCATACTGCCCACAGCGCCGCTGCCGCGAACACGGGCCAACTGCTCCTGTTTCTCGGCACGCAGTTCTTCCAGCCGGCGATACAACCCGGCCACGTAGGTGCGCTCATGTTCAAGCTCGGCGTGGGCCGAAAGCGATTCTGGCATGTGTGTAATCCCTCCCCAAAAGGCAGACCGTCCATTCTACTACCGGCACGTTGGATTTTCCTGCGAGCAGAACGACGGCGGGCGGGCGCCCGCCTGTCCGTTCGCCACCGGCGCAGTTATTGGCTACTCACGCACCAACGAACGAATGCGGTGCCCCGCCAACGCGGCCCTGCCGCGCAGTGCCGAGAGCTCGAGGACAACGCCGAATCCGGCCACCTGGACGCCGGCCCGTTCAAACAGGCGGCAGGCGGCGCCCAGGGTCCCGCCGGTTGCCAGCACGTCGTCCAGAATCAGCACCCGCGAGCCCGGCAACAGATCGTCCGCATGGATTTCCAGCGTGGCGGTGCCGTACTCCAGCGTGTAGTCCTCGGAGATGGTCTTCCGGGGCAACTTGCCCTTCTTGCGCACCGTGACCACGCCGGTGCCGGAGGCGTAGGCTGCGGCGGCCGACAGCAGGAAGCCGCGGGCCTCCACGCCCGCCACGGCGTCGAACTGGCCCTGGAACGGGTCGATCAAAGCGTGCACCACTGCATGCAGCGCTTCCCCGTCGGCGAATACAGGAGTCAGGTCCCGGAAGACGACGCCGGGCTGCGGATAATCCCGGACCGTCTCCGTAAGACGGTTAACCAAGGTTTCAACTGATTCGCGAGGGCGTTCGTTCACCCGTCTACCCTACCCGCTGCCGGCACGGCGCCGCGGTTTCGCGGCCCGGTACGGCGAGACGGTTGGCTCACCTTCGAGCCAAAAGCGCCAGGGGTAAGCATCGGTGCCGCCCTCGCCGCTGACGCCCACCCGCGGCCCGTTGCGCAGGTGCTGATGCGATGCCTGGACCGCCGGTCGGGTCAGTGCCAAGCCGCCCGCTGCGACGGCGCGGCCATTGTCGCCCAGCTCCAGCCCCAGGGCCACGGCCAGCCGGGCCGGCCCCCGTGCCAACTCGGCATCCCGCTTGGCCGAGGTCCGCCGGCTGCGGGCCAGGTCCAGGCCTTCGGTGACTTCACCGGCGCGGAGCAAGGCAGCGGTGGCCTGGCCTTCGTGGCCGCACACGATGTTCACACAATGGTGCATCCCGTAGGTGAAGTAGACATAGATGTGCCCCGGCGGGCCGAACATCACCTTGTTACGATTGGTCAGGCCGCGGAAGGCGTGCGAGCCAGGATCGTGCTCCCCCATGTAGGCCTCCACCTCGGTGAGGCGCACCGCAACGGTGCCTTCCGCCGTCGTATGCGCCAACCGGGCACCGAGCAGCCCCGGAGCCACCTCCACGGCAGGCCGGCCCAGCCAGCGCAGCAAAGCTGCATCCACTAGGCGGGCTGGAAGCGCTGGTAGAAGCGCGTCAAGGCTTCGCGTCGGTGCGCCGAGTCATGCACTTGCCCGCCGCCGAGCACCGTGGCCAGTGCGTCCAGCCGCATGTGCCAGCTGGCCATCAGGCTCCCCGCCAAGGTTTCCCGGCCTAAGTTGTGGACCAACGTCAGGCGGGTCTTGCCGTCCTCCGGTTCCAGCATCCAGTGCACGGTGCCGGTGCCTTCCGGAGCGGTCCAGGTGTAGTCCAGCCTGCTGCCGGCTTGCACATGCTCAACGTCACCGCTGATGGTCCGTCCCGGCAGATTGAATTCGACGGCGCCGCCGGCCTGCAGCTCCACCCGACCGGGTCCAAGCCAGGCCCCGAGCAGGTCCGGCTCGGTCAAGGCCGCCCAGACCCGCTCCCGGCCGGCGTCGAGCAACCGCTCGAAGCGCAGGCACGTATGCCCGGAATCGCTCTCCACGGTGCCCATCGAATGCGAGAGCTGGTACTGGCGGGCATACGCTTCCCGCAGCGGGGTCCAACGGTCGGTTTCCCAGTCCGGCCGGCGCCCGGCCGCGACCTCGGCCAGCGCGTCCAGGATGGTCTGCCAGCCGGCACTGCCTTCGGTCAGGAATTCCGGGCCCTCGGCGCGGGACCTGAACTGCAGCAGCGTTCCGCCGTCGCTTTCCAGCACCCGCCATTCAATCACCGACTCCTGACCGAGCTCGTCCTCCCAAGTGATCTGCAGGCTGAGCGGCGGGTTCAGCTGCAGCACCGTGCCGCTGGTCATGCCCCCGCCCAGAACCAGCTCATAGGTGCGGCCCAGCCCCCAGTCGGCGTTCAGCGTGCCGAGCCACTTGGCGACGTTGTCCTTCTCTGCCAGCAGGCTCCAGATGTAGCTGCGCGGGTAGTCGAGTTGGCGGTCGAAGGCCAAGACGTAGTCCCCGTCCACACGCTCGATCCGGCCCTCCGGAACCAGTTTTTCCTCGTCCTGGCTCAACGTCGACATGCTCGCTCCTCGGCTCAGTTGCTATGCCCCCATTGCTTCACAAACTACCGCAGAGACATTTGCTACTGGTCGGTAACTTAGGCCCGCAGCGCCCGCAATGGCTATCGGCGGTTCCCGCCGGCGTAGTCCCGCGCGCTGTCCAGCCCGGCCTGAAGCGCCTCGATTTGGGCTGCCACGGCGCTCGGTGCGGTGCCGCCCTGCGAACTGCGGCTGGCCAGCGAACCTTCCACGGTCAGCACCTCGCGCACCCGCGGGGTCAGCTGCGGCGAAATCGCAGCGAACTCCTCGTCCGTCAGATCCCAGAGTTCGACGCCGCGGCTTTCGGCCTGCTTCACGGCGGCACCGGAGAGCTCGTGTGCCTCGCGGAACGGTACCCCTTGCCGGACCAGCCATTCGGCAATATCGGTGGCCAGCGCAAAGCCCTGCGGCGCGAGCGCTTCCAGCCGCGCGGTGTTGAAGACCAGGGTCTCGATCATGCCGGCGACGGCGGGCAGCAGCAGTTCCAGGGTGTCCGCGGCATCGAAGACCGGCTCCTTGTCCTCCTGCAGGTCGCGGTTGTAGGCCAGCGGCAGGCCCTTGAGCGTGGCCAATAAACCGGTCAGGTCGCCGATCAGCCGGCCTGCCTTGCCGCGGGCCAGCTCCGCAACGTCCGGATTCTTCTTCTGCGGCATGATCGACGAGCCCGTGGAGTAGGCATCGTCCAGGGTCACGAAGGAGAACTCCTTAGTGGCCCAGAGGATGACTTCCTCGGAGATCCGGGACAGGTCCACGCCGATCATGGCGGCGACCCAGCTGAATTCGGCGAAGACGTCGCGCGAGGCGGTCCCGTCGATCGAGTTCCAGGCAGCGGAGTCGAAGCCGAGGTCGGCGGCGACGGCGTTGGGGTCCAGTCCCAGCGAGGAACCGGCCAGGGCACCGGATCCATACGGCGAGACCGCGGCCCGCTTGTCCCAGTCGGCCAGGCGCTGCACGTCGCGCAGCAGCGCCCAGGCGTGGGCCAGCAGATGATGCGACAGCAGCACCGGCTGGGCGTGCTGCAGATGGGTTCGGCCCGGCATCGCAACGTCCGGGTGCCGGCGGGCCTGCGCCAGGAGCGCGTCGATGGTTGCCAGCACTCCCCCGGCAATGATGCGTGCGTGGTCGCGCAGGTACATCCGGCCCAGGGTGGCGATCTGGTCGTTACGCGAACGCCCGGCGCGGAGCTTGCCGCCCAACTGCGTGCCGGCCCGTTCGATGAGCCCGCGCTCAAGCGAGCCGTGGACGTCTTCGTCCGACTCGGCGGCCACGTAGGCGCCGGAATGAACGTCGTCGTCGAGTTGGCCCAAGGCAGCGAGCATGCCCTCGAGTTCGGCGTCGTCCAGCAGTCCCGCCTTGTGCAGCACCTTGGCGTGGGCGCGCGAGCCGGCGATGTCGTAGTGCGCCAGGCGCCAGTCAAAGTGTGTCGACTTGCTCAGGGCGGCCAGCGCGTCGGCCGGCCCGCCGGCAAAGCGGCCGCCCCAGAGGGCGCCTTCGTTGGTGTGCCCGGCTGCGCTGGTGTTCGGTTCCTGCGTCACGTTGTCTTCCCTTTCCGCCAGGTCGCCCTGGTGACGGTTCCGCGCGCTGCCGTGCCGGCCGGCGGAGATGGCTTGCCGCCTGAGGCGGCGGCCGTTGCTTTGCGTTTAGGTTATTGCGTTCAGGCGTTGCGGGACGAGTCGTCGGCGAACTGCAGGAACCGTGCCGCGAGAGCGGCGCCGCCGGCCGGATCCCGCGTCACCAACAGGACCGTGTCGTCTCCCGCGATGGTGCCCAGGACCGACGGCATGACCGAATGGTCGATGGCCAGCGCCAGGAAGTTGGCCGCCCCCGGCGGCGTGCGCAGCACCACCAGGTTGGCGGAGGCTTCGGCCGTCACCAGCAAGTCGGCGCAGAGGCGTGCCAGTCGGGCGTCGAGGATCTCCTGGGTGACCCCGCTCTGCGGCGCCCGTTCGCCGCCCTCGCTCGGCACCGCGTAGATCAGCCCGCCGTCCTGGCCGCGCACCCGCACCGCGCCCAGTTCCACCAAGTCGCGGGAGAGCGTGGCTTGGGTGACCTGCACTCCTTCGTCCGCCAGCCGGGCCGCCAGTTCTGCCTGCGAGCGCACCGACTCGCCGGTCAGGATCGCGGTGATCTTGGCCTGGCGGGCGGTCTTGGTGGCCGGCATCGTGTTCATGGCCTGGTCCGCCCTCAAGCCCTGGCCAACGGCGCCAGCGACGACTTGTCCATCAGCCATGCCATCAGCGCCTTCTGCGCGTGCAACCGGTTTTCTGCTTCGTCCCAGACCACCGACTGCGGGCCGTCGATCACTTCGGCAGAAATCTCATAGCCGCGGTAGGCCGGCAGGCAGTGCAGCACGATGGCGTCGCCGGCGGCCATATCCAGGGCGGCTTGGTCCACGGCATAGTCCCTGAACAGCTCCAGCCGCTGCGCCTTCTCGTCTTCCTGCCCCATCGAGACCCAGGTGTCTGTGGCGATGACGTCGGCCCCCGCCAGCGCCTCTGCCGGATCGGTGGTGACCAGTACGGATCCGCCGGTCTCGGCGGCCCTGGCTTCGGCTTCGGCCACAACGGACCCTCCCGGCAGGTAGCCTTCCGGTCCGCCGATCCGCACGTGCATGCCGGCGGTAACACCGGCGAGCAGGTACGAGTTGGCCATGTTGTTGGCGGCATCGCCCAGGTAGGCCATGGTGAGCCCGGCCAGCCTGCCCTTGTGTTCCTGGACGGTCAGCAGGTCCGCCAGCAGCTGGCAGGGGTGGTAATCGTCGGACAGCGAGTTGATCACCGGCACGCGGGAAATGGCGGCCATCTCCTCCAGCCCGGAGTGGGCATACGTCCGCCAGACCACCGTGGAGACCATCCGCTCCATCACCTTGATGGTGTCGGCTACGGATTCCTTGTGCCCGAGCTGGGATTCGCCGGGGTTGATGATCAGCGGGACACCGCCCAGATCCGAGATCCCGCTGGCAAAGGACACCCGGGTGCGCGTGGAGGTCTTGTCGAAGATGACGGCCACGGTCTTCCGGCCGGCCCCGTCGCCGGCGTACGGCTGGTGCCGGTAGGGGAACTGCTTCATCTCCGCGGCCAGCTGCAGCACTTCGGCCTGCTCGGCCGGGCTGAGGTCGGTGTCCTTGAGGAAGTGGCGGGTCATGAGTCGTCCTTGCTGGTGGCGGCGGCGGTGCGGGCGGCCGCGGTGGTCAGGATGTCCGGCAGCGCGGCGGTGAACCGGGCGGCCTGCTCGGCGGTCAGGATCAGCGGCGGGGCCAGCCGCAGCGTGCGCGGACCGGGGCTGTTGATGATGAAACCTGCGTCCAGGGCGGCCTCCACGGCGGCGGCGGCGATCTCTGAGTCCAGGTCGAACCCGATCAGCAGGCCCTCGCCGCGGACCTCCACAACGTGGTCGACGGCGGCCAGCCGCTCGCGCAGCCTTTCGCCGAGCGCTGAGACGTGGGCCAGCAGCCCGCGCGACTCGATGGCGTGCAGAGTAGCCAGCCCGGCGGCGGTGGCCACCGGGTTGCCGCCGAACGTGGTGCCGTGCTGGCCGGCGGTCAAGAGGCTCGAAGTTTCCGCACCGAAGGTCAGCAGCGCGCCGACCGGGAGTCCGCTGCCCAGGCCTTTGGCCAGCGTGATGGCGTCGGGAACAATCCGTTCGCCGCCGGCCACCGTGCCTTGGAACGCGAACCAGTTGCCGGTCCGGCCGACGCCGGACTGCACCTCGTCCAGAATCAGCAGCGCACCGGCGGCCGTGGTGGCTTCCCGTGCAGCTTTCAGATACCCCTCCGGCAGCGGCCGGACGCCCACCTCGCCCTGGATCGGTTCCAGCACGACGGCGGCCACCGTCTCATCGACGGCGGCGCGCAGTGCGTCCTCATCGCCGAAGGGAAGATGGATAACGCCGCCCGGCATCGGTTCGAAGGGTTCGCGGTAGGCCTGCTTGGCCGTCAGCGCCAAAGCACCCATGGTGCGGCCATGGAAGGCACCCTCCAGGGCGATGATCTTGGTCCGGGTGGGACTGGAGTTGCGCCGGGCCAGCTTAAACGCCGCTTCGTTGGCTTCGGTGCCGGAGTTCGCGAAGAACACTTTGGAGCCCGCCGGAGCCCCGGCCAGCTCCAGCAGCCGCTCGGCCAGCGCGATCTGTGCCGGACTGGTGAAGAAGTTGGAGACATGGCCGAGGGTGGACAGCTGGTCGGCCACGATCCCGGTCAGGAACTCGTCGGCATGGCCGAGCGCGTTCACCGCGATGCCGCCGAGCAGGTCCAGGTATTCTTTGCCATCGGCGTCCCAGACGGTGCAGCCTTTGCCGCGCACCAGTACGCGCTGCGGAGTCCCGAAGACACCCATCAGCGATTCGCGGTACTTCTCCAAGAGCTGCTTGCTGTCCAATCCCTCCAGACCGGCCAAGCCAGCCGCGGTGGACACTGCATGGGCCGTGTTCATGATTCGTCTCCGTCCGGAACAATCTGGGTGCCAATGCCGGCTGCGGTGAAAATTTCCAGCAGGATGGAGTGCGGCATCCTGCCATCGACGACGGCGGCCCGCTCCACTCCCCCGTCAACAGCCTTCAGGCAGGCTTCCATCTTGGGAATCATGCCGGACTGCAGCCCCGGCAGTAGCCCGCGCAGTTCCCCCGCCGTCAGCGACGAGATCAACGAGGACTTGTCCGGCCAGTTCGCGTACAACCCCTCGACGTCGGTGAGGATCACCAGCCGCGAGGCGTGCAGGGCGTCAGCTACGGCGGCGGCTGCGGTATCCGCATTGACGTTGAGCACCTGGTTGGTGCCCTCGCCGTCGCCGCCGATTTCCGGCGCCACGGTGGAGATCACCGGGATCCGGCCGGCGTCGAGCAGATCCAGGATGGCCGACGGATTGACGCCGACCACTTCGCCCACCAGACCCAGATCGACCTCCTCGCCGTCCACCACGGTGCCGGTGCGCACCGCCTGCAGCAGCCCGCCGTCTTCACCGGAAAGTCCCACGGCGTACGGCCCGTGCGAATTGATCAGGCCCACCAGTTCCCGGCCCACTTGTCCGGTGAGCACCATGCGCACCACGTCCATGGCTTCGGGAGTGGTGACCCGCAATCCGCCCTTGAACTCCGATTCGATGCCGAGCCGGGACAGCATGGCATTGATCTGCGGTCCGCCGCCATGGACCACCACCGGCTTGATGCCCGCGTGGTGGAGGAAGACGATGTCCTCGGCGAAGGCCTGCCGCAGTTCCTCGTTGACCATCGCGTTGCCGCCGTACTTGATCACCATGGTGGTACCGGCGAACCGTTGGATCCACGGCAGCGCCTCGATCAGCGTGGCGGCCTTGTCCTGGGCCATCAGCATTGTGTTCTCCATGGGTCCTCAGCTGGAGTAGGCGGAGTTCTCATGCACGTACTCGTGCGTGAGGTCGTTGGTCCAGATGGTTGCGCTCGCGTCGCCGGCCTGCAGGTCGATCACCACGGTCACGTCGCGGCCGCTCAGGTCCACCAGGTCGCGGGACTCCCCCACACCCCCGTTGCGGCAAACCGGCACGCCGTTCATGCTGACGTTCAGCTGGTCCGGTTCGAAGACGGCATCGGTGGTGCCCACCGCGGAGAGCACCCGGCCCCAGTTCGGGTCGTTGCCGAAGATGGCCGTCTTGAACAGGTTGGAGCGGGCCACCGCCCGGCTGACCGTTTCCGCGTCCCTCTCGGAGGCTGCGTTGATCGTGGTGACGGCGATATCGTGGCTGGCGCCCTCGGCATCGGTGATCAGCTGCCGCGCCAGGTCGGCACACACCCCGGTCAGTGCTGCCGTGAAGTCTTCCGTCCCGGGAACCACGCCGGAGGCGCCCGAAGACAGCAGCACCACGGTGTCATTCGTGGACATGCAGCCGTCCGAGTCGGTCCGGTCGAAGGTCACCCGCGTTGCCTCGCGCAGGGCCGACTGCAACGACTCCGGTGCCAGTTCGGCATCCGTGGTGATGACCACCAGCATGGTGGCCAGTCCCGGGGCCAGCATGCCGGCGCCCTTGGCCATGCCGCCGATGCTGTAGCCGCCCTGGGCGAACAGCGCCTGCTTCGACACGGTATCGGTGGTCATGATCGCCCCGGCAGCGTCGGCTCCGCCGTCGTCGGACAAGGCGGCTGCCGCCGCTTCGACGCCGGGCAGCAGCTTGTCCATCGGCAGTTGCTCGCCGATCAGTCCGGTAGAGCACACCACCACGTCGCCTGCGGAGATGCCGAGCAGGGCGGCGGTTTTCTCGGCGGTGGCGTGGGTGTTCTGGAAGCCCTCGGCGCCGGTGCAGGCGTTCGCACCGCCGGAATTGAGCACGACGGCGTCGGCCCGGCCATCGCTGATCACTTGCCGCGACCAGTGCACCGGAGCGGCGGCCACCCGGTTCGAGGTGAAGACAGCAGCCGCCGCTCGCTGCGGTCCGTCATTGACCACCAGGGCGACGTCGGGCTTGCCGGAGGCTTTCAGGCCGGCGGTGGCAGCGGCGGCGCGGAATCCTTTGGGCGCGGTAACGCTCACGGTGCAATCCCCTGGTGGGTCAGGCCGGCGGTCTCCTCGAGACCGAGGGCAATGTTCATGGACTGGATGGCGCCGCCGGCCGTTCCTTTGGTGAGGTTGTCGATGGCACAGGTGGCGACAACCCGGCCGGCGTGCTCGTCGAAGGCCAGCTGCAGGACGGCGTGGTTGCTGCCCTGGACGGCCTTGGTGTGCGGCCACTGGCCCTCGGGCAGCAGGTGTACGAACGGCTCGTCCGCGTAGGCGGACTCCCAGGCGGCGCGCAGTTGTCCGGTGTCCGTGCCCGGCCTGACCCGTGCGGTGGCCGTGGTCAGGATGCCGCGGCTCATCGGCGCCAGTGTGGGGGTGAAGGAGATCGTGACCGATTCGCCGGCGGCTGCCGACAGCCCCTGCTCGATTTCCGGGGTGTGCCGGTGCCCGCCGCCGACGCCATAGGGGCTCATGCCTCCCATGACCTCGGAGCCGATCAGGTTCACCTTGGCGGATTTGCCCGCACCGGACGTACCGGAGGCCGCGACGATCACCACGTCCTCGGGCTCCAGCAGGCCGGCGGCAAAGCCAGGTGTCAGTGCCAGCAGCGAACTGGTGGGATAGCAGCCCGGGACGGCGATCCGGCGGGCGCCCTGCAATTTTCCCCTGTGGCCGGGAAGTTCCGGAAGGCCGTAGGGCCAGCTGCCCGCGTGGGCCGAGCCGTAGAACTTCTCCCAGGCCAGCGGATCCACCAGCCGGTGGTCCGCACCGGCGTCTATCACCAGCGTGTCGGCCGGCAGCGCGGCGGCAATCTCCGCACTGGCACCGTGCGGAAGGGCCAGGAACACCACATCGTGCCCGGCCAGGTTCTCCGCAGTGGTGTCAACCAGGACTTTGTCCGCGAGGGAATGCAGGTGCGGCTGCAGTCCGCGCAGCGGCGAGCCGGCATTGCTATGCGCGGTAATGGCCCCGATCGAGACGTCGGGATGGCCGGCCAACAGGCGGAGAACCTCGCCGCCCGCGTAACCGCTGGCACCGGACACTGCAACCTTAATCGTCATGGCGACCAGCATACAGCAAAAGTATTCACAAGTCAGGATAATTATGCAATGGGTGACCGCGGTGCCGGACGCCGCCGCAGCTGGCAGAGGGGCGTTGGCAAGCGCCTACGATGGATTCAGAGCCGGCCGGTCTGCGACCAGTCTAGCCGCCGGCGCCGACTCCCCCGAGTGTTAAGGAGACCCCAGATGGCCAAGGCGATCGTGGCTGCCGCTCCCGGCGGCCCGGAAGTACTGCAACTGCAGGACGTCGACGTTCCGCAACCGGGCCCGGGCGAGCTGCTGGTGAAAGTGGCCGCAGTGGGGGTGAACTTCATTGACACCTATGAGCGCAGCGGCGTGTACAACGTCGGCTTCCCCTACATTCCCGGCTCCGAAGCTGCGGGCACGGTGGAAGCCGTCGGCGACGGCGTCGAGGAATTCGCGGCCGGAGACCGGGTGGCCTTTGCCGAGGGCTTGCACACCTATGCCGAGTACACCGTGGTGTCCGCCGAGGCCGCCCTTCCGGTGCCCGAGGCGGTAGACAACGACGTCGCTGCTGCCATCCCGCTGCAGGGCATGACCGCGCACTACCTGGTCAACTCCAGCTTCAAGGTCCAGCCGGGCCAGACCGTGCTCACCCATGCCGGTGCCGGCGGCGTGGGCCTGATCCTGACGCAATTGCTCAAGGCCAAGGGAGCCCGGGTGATCACCACGGTATCCACCGACGAAAAGGAAGAACTGGCCCGCAGCGCCGGCGCGGATGACGTTCTGCGCTACGACGGATTCGACCGGCAGGTGCGGGAACTGACCGGCGGCACCGGCGTGGACGTGGTCTACGACGGCGTCGGCAAGAACACCTTCGACGGCTCGCTGGCCAGCCTGCGCACCCGCGGCATGCTGGTGCTCTTCGGCGGCGCGTCCGGCCAGGTGCCGCCGTTCGACCTGCAGCGGCTCAACCAGGGCGGGTCGCTCTTCGTCACACGCCCCAAGCTGAAGGACCACCTGCTCTCCCCGCAGGAACGGCGCTGGCGCTCCAGCGAATTGTTCAACGCCGTCTTGTCCGGCCAGCTGAACCCGAGGGTGGGCCGGAAATACCCCTTGGCCGAGGCCGCGCAGGCACACGAAGACTTGCAGGCCCGCCGCACCACCGGCAAGCTGCTGCTGGTTCCGTAACGACGCGAGCCGCGGCCGGCCGGTCTGCCGCACGGCACGACGGGTCGACGGGTCGACGGGTCGACGGGCCGTGATCTTGCCCGCATCCGGGCCTTCGGGCGCGAATAATTCATTCAGCGTTCACCTTCGGCGGGGAAGATCTGCCGGTGATGGTCTACCAGCCCCAGCTATCCGGTGCAGCGCTGACGCCCGATCCCCGCACCCTGATCGATGTGTTGCGAGCCAGCGCCGAAGCATATGCCGACGCGCCGGCGCTCGACGACGGACGGCAGTCCTTAAGCTACGCGCAGCTGCGGACCGCAGTGCATGCCAAGGCCGACGAACTGCGGGCGGCCGGCTTGGGCGCCGGGCACAAGATCGGGATCAGGATCTCCTCCGGCACTGCCGAACTCTACGTCGGCATCCTTGCTGTCCTCGCCATTGGCGCCGCCTACGTTCCGGTGGATGCCGATGATCCCCAGGAGCGTGCGGATCTGGTCTTCGGCGAGGCTAAGGTCGCCGGCGTCCTGAGCGACGGCGACGTGAGCACCGCCCCCGGCCTCATTGCGCCGTTTCAGGCGCCCCGCGCGCCAACCCTCGACGACGATGCCTGGGTGATCTTCACGTCAGGTTCCACCGGCACCCCCAAGGGAGTGGCAGTAACCCACCGCTCCGCCGCGGCTTTTGTCGACGCCGAGGCCCGGTTGTTCCTTCAGCAGGAGCCCCTGGGGCCACAAGACCGGGTCTTGGCGGGGCTGTCGGTGGCGTTCGATGCATCGTGCGAAGAGATGTGGCTGGCCTGGCGCCACGGCGCCTGCCTGGTTCCGGCCCCGCGGGCCTTGGTCCGCAGCGGCATGGATTTGGGCCCCTGGTTGCTGAGCCGCAACATCACCGTTGTATCCACCGTCCCGACGCTGGCCGCGCTGTGGCCGGCCGAAGCGCTGGAGAATGTTCGGCTGCTGATCTTCGGCGGCGAGGCGTGCCCGCCCGAACTGGCACAGCGGCTGGCGGTTCCGGACCGGGAGGTGTGGAACACCTACGGCCCGACCGAAGCGACGGTGGTGGCCTGCGCCGCCCCGCTGACGGGCAGCGGGCCGGTGCAAATCGGCCTGCCGTTGGACGGCTGGGATCTCGCCGTGGTGGACGGCGAGGGCAAACCGGTGCCACCGGGCGGAACCGGCGAACTCATCATCGGCGGCGTCGGCCTGGCCCGCTATCTGGATCCGGCCAAAGACGCTGAGAAATACGCTCCGATGCCGAGTTTGGGCTGGCCGCGGGCGTACCGCAGCGGAGACCTGGTGACGTACGAACCCGATGGGCTGCTGTTCGTGGGCCGGGCGGATGAACAGGTCAAGCTGGGTGGCCGCCGGATCGAACTCGGCGAAGTCGACGCCGCGCTGCAGGCGCTGCCCGGTGTTGCGGGCGGCGCCGCCGCCGTGAAGACCACGGCCGCCGGCAACCAACTCCTGGTCGGCTACCTGGCTGCCGAGCCGGACTATGATCTCGTGGCCGCCCGGCTCCAGCTGGCGGACAAGCTTCCAGCGCCGTTGGTCCCCCTGCTCAACGTGGTGGACACGCTGCCGACCAAGACCAGCGGCAAGGTAGACCGCAATGCATTGCCGTGGCCGCTCACCGGCGCCACGGACGGCAGCGACGCCAGCACGCTCGATCTTGAGCCGGATGCCGAGTGGATAGCCGAACAGTGGACGGCTGTGCTGGGTACTGAGGTCGCAAGTCTCGATGCCGACTTTTTCGCCCTCGGCGGCGGATCCTTGGCCGCCGCGCAGCTCGTTTCCCGCCTGCGGACCCGTTACCCGACCATTGCGGTGGCAGAAATCTACGCGCACCCGCGGTTCGGCGCCCTGATCGAGGCTGCACGAAGCTCCATTCCCGACGGAGTGCCGGCGCAACCTCAAGAGCGCACGGTGCGGCGGACCCGGCGCAGGTCCCAGATTTTCCAGACGTTGATGGGCATCCCGCTGATGGTCCTGGCCGGCATGCGCTGGCTGACCTACCTGATGATCCTGAACAACGTGCTGTCCATCCTCGGCATTCTCACCTCGGCCCCGACGGTGTCGTGGTGGTGGGTTGCGGCCAGCTGGGCGGTGTTTGTCTCCCCGCCGGGACGGATGGCGATTGCGGTGCTGGCAGCCAGGCTGCTGCTCAGGCGCGTTGAACCGGGCAGCTACCCGCGGTCCGGCCGGGTGCATCTGCGGCTGTGGCTGGCGGAACAGATCGCGGACACCGCTTCGGCTGTTTCGTTGGCCAGCGCGCCTCTGGTCCCCTACTATGCCCGTGCCCTCGGTGCCCGGATCGCCCCGGATGCCACCCTGCACTCGGTACCACCGGTGACCGGCTGGCTCACGGTGGGCGCCGGAGCCTCGGTTGAACCGGAAGTGGACCTCTCCGGCTGGTGGCTCGACGGCGACCAGCTGCACATCGGAGCTTTGCACATCGGCGCCGGGGCGGTCGTCGCCGCGCGCAGCACCTTGATGCCCGGCGCCAGCATCGGCGACGGTGCCACCGTGGCCCCCGGCTCCGCCGTCACGGGACGGGTGAAGGCTGGCACCAGCGTCTCCGGCTCGCCGGCCGTGCGCACCGGCCGGGCCAAGCAGCCGTGGCCCGAACCGTCGGCCACAGCCGCGCCGCTATGGGGCCTCTGGACCCTGCTGGCGTCCGCTGTGATAGCCCTGATTCCGTTCGCCGGCGCCGCCGCCGGGATCGCCGTCGTGGTGCCGCTGCTGTCCGGCCGGACCAGTTTGGCTGATGCCTTCCTGCCCCTGCTGGCCGCCGTGCCGGCCGCTGCGCTGGTGTGGTTCTTGACCAACCTACTGCTGATCGCCGGGACGGTCCGGGTGCTTTCCCTCGGCATCATCGAGGGGCACCACCGCGTGCGCAGCTTCGTGGGCTGGCGGGTCTGGGCGGTTGAACGCACCCTGGATATGGCCCGCGATATCCTCTTCCCCATCTACGCCAGCTTGTTCACCCCCGTCTGGTTGCGCCTGCTGGGCGCCAAGGTGGGTCGCAATGTGGAGGCCTCCACGGTGCTGCTCTTACCGAAGATGACCACCATCGGAGACGGGGCCTTCCTGGCCGATGACACGATGGTCGCCTCCTATGAACTCGGTGGCGGGTGGATGAAGATTGCCCCGGCCAAGCTCGGCAAGCGTTCCTTCCTGGGCAATTCGGGCATCACCGCGCCGGGACGGAAGGTCCCGAAGAACGCTTTGGTTGCGGTCCTGTCCGCCACACCCGCCAAGGCGAAAGCCGGCTCCTCCTGGCTCGGCAGCCCGCCGGTGCGCCTGCGCCGCACCGCTGTGGAAGCCGACCCGGGCCGGACCTTTGCGCCCCCGCTGCGGCTTAAGCTGGCCCGGAGTGTGTGGGAGCTGTGCCGGTTCGTCCCGGTCGCCGTGACGGGCGCACTGGCGTTGTGTGTGCTGGCCGCCTTCGATCTCCTGGCCGCCTCCATCGGCTATCTCCCCGCGGCGCTGCTCGGCGGCGTGGTGATGATGGCGGCAGGCGCCGCGGCCGCCGGCAGTTCCGTGCTGGCGAAATGGCTGCTGGTGGGGCGGATCCGGCCGGGCGAGCATCCGCTGTGGAGCTCGTTTATCTGGCGTAACGAAGTCGTGGACGCCTTCGTGGAGATGGTCAGCGCCCCCTGGTTCGGACGCGCTGCCTCCGGAACGCCGGCCCTGGTGTGGTGGCTGCGCGGTCTCGGCGCCACCATCGGCCACGGTGTCTGGTGCGAAAGCTACTGGTTGCCCGAAGCGGACCTGGTCACCCTGGGCGACGGTTCCACGGTCAACCGTGGATGCGTCGTCCAGACCCACCTGTTCCACGACCGCATCATGAACATTGATACCGTGAAGCTGGCAGCCGGTTCCACCATGGGTCCGCACGGAGTCATCCTTCCGGCCGCCTCCCTTGCCGAGGGAGCCACCGTGGGCCCGGCATCGCTGGTCATGCGCGGGGAAACCGTTCCCGCAGCCAGTTACTGGATGGGCAACCCCGTACGACCCTGGACTGTTGACGCCTCATGACTCCTTCTTCGCAAAGCACCCGAACAGCAGTGCCGGGCCGGATCCCCGCCATACCGGATGCCTATACGCCGGGCAGCGGCAGTGCCGCGTTCGCGGTGGACCACTATGACCTTGAGCTTGAGTGCAGGCTGGCGGCCAACCGGCTCTCCGGCCGTGCGGTGCTGACTGGACGGACCCTGACGTCCACCGCCCGACTGGAGCTGGATCTGGTGGGCCTGCAGGCGGCCAAGGTCAGTGTCAACGGGCAACGCCCCGCCAAGTGCACGCAGCGGGACGGCAAGCTGCTGCTCGACCTGACCCAGGAATTGCCCGCCGCTGCGGACTTGAGCATCGATATCCGTTACGCCGGAACGCCGCGGCCCCGCCGATCGGCCTGGGGCGAGGTGGGCTGGGAAGAACTGACCGACGGCGTTCTGGTTGCCGGACAGCCGAACGGGGCACCGACGTGGTTCCCCTGCAACGACCATCCCAGCCAAAAATCCAGCTACCGGATCAGCTTCACCACCGACGCCGGCTACCGTGCCGTCGCCAACGGCGAACTGGTGTCTCATACCAAAAAGGCCAGCCGGGAAACGTGGGAGTACGTGATGGCCCGCCCGATGGCAACGTATCTGGCGACCATCCAGGTGGGCCGCTATGCCCTGCTCGATCTGGTCGGCACCGCGGCCGAGCAGGGATCCCACAGCGGTACCAGCGTCCCGCAGTTTGCCGCCGTTACTGCCTCTTTGCGGGATTCGGCGGCGGCAGCCCTGGCCGACCAGCAACACATGATGGAAGTATTCGTCCACCGTTTTGGGCCGTACCCGTTTGACCGGTACACCGTGGTGGTGGCGGACGACGAGCTTGAAATACCGCTCGAGGCGCAATCGCTGTCCATTATTGGACGCAATCATCTGGACACCGGATGGGAGTCGCAGCGGCTGATAGCGCATGAGCTCTCGCACCAGTGGTTCGGGAACTCGCTGACCGCCGCCCGCTGGCGGGATATTTGGCTGCACGAGGGCTTTGCCTGCTATGCGGAGTGGATCTGGTCCGAGGACTCCGGATCGGCCACGGCCGGTGAACGCGCCAAGGCTGCCTGGGCCAAGCTCTCCGGACTTCCGCAGGACATCCGCATCGGCGACCCGGGGCCGGAGCAGATGTTCGACGACCGCGTGTACAAGCGCGGGGCCTTGGCCTTGCATGCGCTGCGCCTAGCCGTGGGCGACGACACGTTCTTCCGGCTGCTGCGCCGATGGTGCGCCGAGAACGCGCATGGATCGGTGGACACCACGGCGTTTCTCGCGCTGGCCGATGCGGAATCGGGCACCGGCGGGCAGCCGGCAGAGCAACTGCTGGCGCCCTGGCTGTTCAGCCTTGGACTACCGCGATTTCCCGGTAGGTGATCTTCGGGTCGGCGGATCCGCCAACGGCCAGCGCCGCGGCGAGACTCGGCGGCACCGCCGCGCCGGCGTCCGTCAAGGCCAGGTCCAGCAGTTGCACACCAGGACGGTCCCCCGCTTCGCCGGGCCAGCTGGACAGCCGCGGTTCACCGTCGGCACCGGCGACGCCGATAGTGTCCGGCGACAGCCGCAGCCCGTGGCCGGTGGACTTCAGCACGGCCTCTTTCCTGGTCCACAGCTGCGCCCGCAGCCGGCGCGGATCGACCGCCTGCTCCACCAAAGGCCGCTCGGAGGCGGTGAGCATGACGGCGTCAATATTGTCTTCCGGCCGGAAAGCGTCGTCCCCTGCGTCCTCGATATCGACCCCCAGCAGCACGGGGCGAAAGGACAGCGCGGCCAGCAGCCACCGCCCCGACCGCGCGTAGCTCAGGCGGGCAGCCGCCGGAGCACCGTCCAGCAGCAGCTGCGGCTGGCCATGCAGGCCATCGTTGCCGCGCTGGCAGTTGCGGCAGTCAAACGACAGCCTCATCCGGTCGGCGTCAACGTTCAGTTCCTGTGCCGCCAGCAGACGGACGGCTTCACGTGTGCGTGTGCGGATGCTGGGACGCCGGTCCGGCTCGCGGGCAGCCGCGAACCCGTCCTGCAGCTGCACCAACTGCAGTATCACCTGGGCCTTCATGCGTTCCCTTTCCCTTTCCCCCACGACGGCGGGGCCCACCTGGGTCGGTGGGCCCCGCCGTCGTTATTCACTTCAGTAGCCGATCACCGCTGGACGGCGCCGCAGCGGGCTGCGGCCAGCTCCACGGCTTGTGCCCGCGCCGCGGACGCCTCGTCAGCGGTCAGCGTGCGGTCGTCGGCGCGGAACCTCAGCCCGAAGGCCAGCGATTTCTTGCCTGGCTCGATGCCGGTGCCGGAGTACACATCGAACAGCGCGATGTCCTCCAGGAGTTCACCGGCGCCTTCACGCAGTGCCTCGCGGACCGCTTCCGCTGGAACGGACGAATCCACCACCAGGGCCACGTCCTGGGTGGAGATCGGGAAGGTGGACAGCGGCTTGGCCACGATCACATCCGCGGCGGCCTCGAACAGAGCCTCGCCGTTCAATTCCATGGCGGCGGTTCGCGCCGGCAGGTCCAGGTCCGCCAGCAGCTTCGGATGCAGCTCGCCGGCGTAGCCGACCACCTCCCCGGTGCGCAGGGAGAGCTGTGCGGTGCGGCCGGGGTGGAAGGCCTGGTGCTCGCCCTGGGCGACCACCAGTTCGACGCCGAGGACGTCGCCGACGGTCAGCGCGGCATCCACCGCGTCGGACCATTCCCAGGCGCGCGGGGTGAATCCGGCGCCGGGGGCAGCCTCGTGCCCGGTCAGGACGGCTCCCACATGCCAGGGCTGCTCAGGGATGCCGGCCAACAACTCCTCCAGCACCTCCTCGGACGGCTTGACGCCCAGCGGCGGCAGAACGGGCGACCCGATCTTCTCGCCGGGCAGGAACACCAGGCCGCCTTCGTACAACGCCAGATCGCGGAAGCCACGGGAATGGTTGCGGCGGGCGGTCTCCAGCAGCCCGGGGAGCAGGCTGGTCCGCAGGTACCCGAATTCGGTCGAGATCGGGTTCGCCAGCTTAACGGCGGCCACCTCGGAGCCGGCCTGGGGTGCGCCGAAGGTTGTGTTCTGCTCCGTGGAGACGAACGGGTAGTTGAGCACCTCGGTCAGGCCCGCGTCGGCCAGCGACTGCAGCACGCGGCGGCGCTGCTGCTGGCCCCGGGTGAGGCCGCGGCCCGGCGGCGCCACCGGAAGGGTGGCCGGAATCCGGTCGTAGCCCACCAGCCGGGCGATCTCCTCGACCAGGTCTTCCTTGATCGCCAGATCCGGACGCCAGCTCGGCGCCGTGACGCGCAGGCCGCCGTCGTACTGTTCGATCGACGCACCGATCCCCTTCAGGGCCGTTTCGATCTGTTCCGCGCTGTAGTCGAAGCCGATCAGGCGGGAGGCGAATCCGTCCGGCAGATCGATCACCATCGGTGCGGGACGCGTTCCGACATCGGTTGCCGTGGGGTCGGCGGTGCCGCCGGCGAGTTCGACCAGCAGGTCCACGGCACGCTGCGCCGCCTCGTCCGCCACTTCCCAGTCCACGCCACGCTCGTTGCGCTTGGATGCCTCCGACGGCAGCTTGTGCCGGCGCCGGGTGCGGCCCATGGAGACGTCGTCGAAATGAGCGGACTCGATGAGCACGTTGGTGGTGCCGTCCCCGACTTCGGTTTCCGCGCCGCCCATCACGCCCGCCAGGCCGATGGCGCCGCGGTCGTCGGTGATCAGCAGGTCCTCGGTGGAGAGCTTGCGCTCCTTGCCGTCCAGAGTCACCAGGGTCTCCCCCGGGTTGGCCCGGCGGACCACAATGGGCCCCTGCAGCTTGTCCACGTCGTAGAAGTGCAGGGGCTGGCCCAGTTCAAGCATCACGTAGTTGGAGATGTCCACCACCAGCGAGATGGAGCGCATGCCCGCAAGGCGCAGCCGGGAGGCCATCCACTGCGGGGTGGGGCGCGAGGCGTCAACGCCGCGCACCGCGCGCGCCACGAACCGGTCGCAGCCGGGCTTGCCGTAAACGGGGGCCCGGTCTTCGAGCCGGACGGGGTAGCCCTCGCCGCTCGCTTCGACAACCTCGACCTGCGCCGCCGGATCGGTGAAAGTTGTACCGGTGGCGAGCGCGTATTCACGGGCCGCGCCCCGGATGGAGAAGCAGTAGCCGCGGTCAGGCGTCACGTTGATCTCGGCAGCCTCGTCGGTCAGGCCGAGCAGCTCCATCGCGTCGGTGCCGACTTCCGGGTCGAGGCCCAGCCGGGAGAGCACAATGATGCCGTCGTGGTCGTCGCCGATGCCGAGTTCGCGGGCGGAGGCGATCATCCCGGCGGAGGTGTGGCCGTAGGTCTTGCGCGGGGTGATCCGGAAGTCTCCGGGCAGGACGGCGCCGGGCAGTGTCACCACAACCTTGTCACCGGCCTCGAAGTTGTGGGCACCGCAGACAATGCCCTGCACGCCGGACGGGTCGATCCCGTCGCCGGTGAGCCGCTGTTCGGCGCCTTCCGGCACCACGCGGACGTGGCACCAGTTGATGGTCTTGCCGTTGGTCTGCGGTTCCTTGACCACGTCCAGGACCTGTCCCACCACGATCGGCCCGGAGACCGAGTCGGACGGGCGGTGGACGTCCTCTTCTTCGAGGCCAACCTTGACGAGGTCGGCCATCACGTCCTCGGCGGTGGCGTCAACGGGAACCTGCGCGTACTCGCGCAGCCAGGAAAGGGGAATACGCATTCTTCTAGATCTCCATCCCGAAGTGCTGGCTGAAGCGGACGTCGCCTTCGATCATGTCGTGCATGTCCGGGACGTCGTTGCGGAACATGAGGGTGCGTTCAATGCCCATGCCGAAGGCGAAGCCGGAGTAGACCTCCGGATCGATGCCGGCGGCGCGCAGCACGTTCGGGTTGACCATGCCGCAGCCGCCCCACTCGATCCAGCGCGGTCCGCCCTTGGCACCCGGGTGCCAGATGTCCATCTCGGCGGAGGGCTCGGTGAACGGGAAGTACGCCGGACGCAGCCGGATCTTTGCCTCGGCGCCGAACATCTGCCGGGAGAAGTGTTCCAGGGTGCCGCGCAGGTCGGCCATCGTCAGGCCCTTGTCCACGGCCAGGCCCTCGAACTGGTGGAACACCGGCGTGTGGGTGGCGTCCAGCTCATCCGTGCGGAAGGTCCGGCCCGGGCACAGCACGTACACGGGAAGGTCCCGTTCCAGCATGGAACGGACCTGCACCGGAGAGGTGTGGGTGCGCAGCACCAGGTGTGCTTCCGGCGGCTCCACGAAGAAGGTGTCCTGCATCTCGCGGGCCGGGTGGTCCGGCTTGAAGTTCAGGGCGTCGAAGTTGAACCACTCGGATTCAACTTCCGGGCCTTCGGCGATCTCCCAGCCCATGCCCACAAAGATGTCGCTGACGCGCTCCTGCAGCGTGGAGAGCGGATGCCGGGCACCGGCACGACGGCGGCGCGGAGCCGCGGTGACATCCACGGCTTCCTCGACCAGGATCTGCGCTTCCCGCTCGGCCTCCAGCTCCGCGGTGCGCGCAGCCAGCGACTGGTTGATGCGTCCGCGGGCCGGGCCAATGATCTTGCCGGCGGCCGCTTTGTCTTCTCTGGCCAGCTTGCCGATTTCTCGGTTGGCCAGGCTCAGCGGGGACTTCTCGCCGACATGGGCCAGACGGGCCGTCTTGAGTTCATCCAGGTCGGAGGCGGCCTTGAAAGCCATCATCGCCTGCTCGACGGCGGCAGCGACGGCCGCTTCATCGAGCGGGCTCGGCACGAGCTGCTCCTGGGCTGGGGGTGTCACGTCAGACATGTGCTGTTGGGACCTCGGAATAGGTTAAAGGGTTTCCGCCCGCGCACGGGCAACCACACCAGTCTAGTTCACCGGCAGGCACCGGCTCGAAACGCCTACGATGGGCCCATGACGCCGTTTGAGAAGCTGCGTGCCGGCTGGAACCTGCTCAACGGCTCCACGCTGGCCGGACTCGGCCTCGCCGCTGCAGCGCGCTGCAGCCTGTCCCGCGGCCCGAAGGGCCTGATCCTGGCCCACGGCTACCGGCCCCGGCTGCCTACGGCCTCCGCTTTTACGGTGGGCAATGTGGTGCTCCTCCGCCGGACTGCCGCCGGCCTGGCCGACAACCCGCTGCTGCTGGGCCATGAGTCACGCCACAGCACACAATATGCTCTTTGCCTTGGCCTGCCTTTCCTGCCGCTCTACGCCGGCGCCGCACTCTGGTCTTTGTGGCGGACCGGCGATCCGGCGTCGCGGAACTTTTTCGAACGGCACGCCGGATTGCGCTCCGGCGGCTACGTCGAACGGACGGTCCGGCGCGGGCCGGGGCGGCGCCGTGGTTCGGCCGCTCCGGTGTTGTGACCCACGGCCCACCCGGTCCCCCTGCCGGGCGGCGCGGCGCCGTCACCAACCGCCGCGCGTCGGCGTATGTCCCTGGCGGGCATCGTCGGGCATTGCCATTTCGGCCCGCAGCCCGAGAAGCCTGATCGGACGGCCCGCTTCGATTGCACCTGCGAGGTCCAGGGCCCGCGCCAGGATGTCGCTCCGGTCGAAGGTCCCGGGGATCTTCCGCGCGTGGGTCTTGGTGATGAATGGCGCGTACCGAACCTTGAGGGTTAGCCCGACCACGGGCCGCCCCTCTGCAACTACATCCTCAAGGACACGCGCCGTCAGCTCCCTCATGGCGTCGTCCACCTGGGCGGGCTCGGTCAGGTCGCGCTGGAAGGTGATCTCCCGGCTGTGCCCGCGGGCTATCCACGGGGTGTCGTCCACCACGCTGGCACCATCCCCGCGCCCGAGCTCCGCGTACCAAGGACCCATCCTGGGGCCGAACTCCGGAACCAGGTCTTGGGGGTCGGTCGCGGCGAGCTCTGCGACGGTGTTGATGCCGAGTTTCGCCAGCCGGGCCGACACCTTGGATCCCACGCCCCACAGATCCCTGGTTGGCCGCCCACCCATGACGTCGAGCCAGTTCCCGGCCGTGAGACGGAAGACGCCGGCCGGCTTGCCGAAACCGGTGGCGACCTTGGCCCGGACCAGGGTGTCGCCAATGCCCACGCTGCAATGCAACCGCGTTCGCTCCAGGACAGCGGCCTGCACCTGCCGGGCGTAGGCTTCGGGATTCTCCGCCACGGTGCCTACAAAGGCTTCATCCCAGCCCAGCACCTGCACGGTGGCGCCGGGCTGCGCACGCAGGGTAGCCATCACCGTTTCGGACGCCGCGAGGTAAGCCTCATGGTCCACCGGCAGGATCACGGCATCCGGCACTTTCCGGGCCGCGATGCGCAAGGGCATTCCGGAACCCACGCCGAACGCCCTGGCTTCGTAGGATGCGGTCGACACCACGGCTCGTTCCGTGGGGTCGCCCCGACCGCCGACGATGATCGGCTTGCCCTTGAGCTCAGGCCGCCGGAGCACTTCCACGGCCGCGATGAACTGGTCGAGATCGACATGCAGCACCCACCGGATTCCGCTCACGGCACCAGTCTGCCTTAACATCCATTGGCGAGCATCGGCTCTCCAGCTAGCCCGTCCATCCACGCGCGCGAGCGATCGACTCATCCTCCAAGGCTGGGCATCAATTAGAAGATGTGTTCTAATAAACGCATGCGCTGGGATGGACAGTTAGTCACCGCCGAGTCTCCCGCTGCGTTGCCTGGGCTGGCTAAACTGAGCAACCTCGTACGCAGCGTACAGACGCCGGAATTCGCGGGAATCACCTTTCACGAGGTACTGGCGAAGTCCGCCCTCAGCCGGGTTCCCAGCCAGTCTGCGATGCCTTTCGCATGGACCATCAACCCGTATCGGGGCTGCTCCCATGCATGCACCTATTGCTTCGCCCGCAACACCCACAGCTATCTTGGTCTTGACACCGGGGTGGACTTCGACAGCCAACTGGTGGTGAAGATCAACGCCGGCGAAGTGCTGCGCCGGGAGCTCGCCAAGCCGTCGTGGAAGCACGAACAGGTGGCCATGGGCACCAACACGGACCCTTACCAACGGGCAGAAGGCCGGTACAAGCTCATGCCGGAGATCATCAGGGCCTTGGCTGATTCCGGAACGCCGTTTTCGATCCTGACCAAAGGGACCTTGCTGGCCCGCGATCTGCCCTTGTTGCATGAGGCGGCCAAGGACGTCGACGTCGGCATGGGCATCTCGCTGGCCATGACGGACGCCGGCTTGGCGCACCGGGTGGAGCCGGGAACACCGACGCCTCGGGCGCGGCTGGACCTGATCGCCAAGCTCAGCGATGCCGGCTTGGCGTGTTCGGTGATGGCGATGCCGATCCTGCCCTGGCTGACGGATTCCGAAGAGGCGCTCGACGACCTGTGTGCCTCGGTAGCGGCCGCCGGTGCCACCAGCATGACGGCGGGCGCGCTGCACCTTCGTCCCGGTGCGCGCGAGTGGTACATGCAGTGGTTGGCCAAGGAATATCCGCAACTGGTCGGCAGCTACCGCCGCCTCTACGACGGCGGAACCTATGCCTCCAAGGACTACCGACGGTGGCTGGCCGCCCGGGTGGGCGCGGCCAAACGCCGGCACGGTCTGCAGAGTGCAGCCCGGCTGCGCGACGTCAACACACCGCGGACAGGCACTTCTCCCGGCCGGCCGAACGGAGGACCGAACGCAGCCGCACCGCCTGAAGTTGGGCAGCCGACGCTGTTTTAACCGTCCGGCACCGGGTCTTAACCGAATGGACATGCTGGGAGTCCGTCAGGCCGGACGGCCAACCGCCTTCGCCGCCTTGAGGACAGCCGCGACGATCGGGAAGTCGGCCGGAATCCATGGCAAGGCCGTGGCTTCGCGCTCGTCCAGCGGGACCCAGCGCAGTTCGTCGTGGTCTTCAAGCGGCTCCGGCCGCCCGTCGGTAATGTACGCGCACCACACCCGCATGGCCGCCGTTTCGTTAAGCAGCCAGCCCTGCTCGTGCGGACCGGCCACCTCCTCGCCAAGCTCAATCGCGACCCCGAGCTCCTCGCGGATTTCGCGCCGGAGGGCGTCCTCGCAGCTCTCCCCCGGCTCCACTTTGCCGCCGGGAAACTCCCACAAGCCGGCCAGCGGCTCCGGCGCCGTCCGCCGGGCGGCGAGAAATCCGACGGGTGCTGCGCGGCTATCGAGGATCGCTGCTCCGACAATCTGTTTAAGGCTCATCTGCACGCCGACCAGTCTACGGTCCGGTTGTTCCCTTCCGGCGGCCCGGAGGCGGCTGTGCCGCAGCCCACATCTTTGCCCCGGCCGGAATTGGACACCGCGCTGAGGTGTTGCCGTACAGTAACTGCCGGTGCATCCGGCGGCCATCGTCATCCCGCCGCTCCTGCCGCAACGGCGCGGCTATTCCCCTCTCCCAGTGCACCCCATGCCGCTCAAACGAAAGCCGACAGATGAATTCAGCCGCCCTGGCAGTCCCACGGACGCAGACCGACAACCGCCGGACGGTCTGGGCCATCGTTGCGCTGGCTATGGGCGGGTTCGCCATCGGCACCACGGAATTTGCCATCATGGGCCTACTCCAGAACGTGGCTCAAGGCCTGGACATCAGCATCCCGGAGAGCGGGCATCTGATCTCCGCCTACGCCTTGGGCGTGGTGGTCGGGGCACCCTTGCTGGCCGGCCTCGGAGCCCGGCTGCCGCACAAGCACCTGGTGCTGGGGCTGATGGTCCTGTTCACGCTGGGGAACCTCTCATCCGTCCTCGCGCCTGACTACGCCACCATGCTGGTCACCCGGTTTATTTCCGGCCTGCCGCACGGCGCCTACTTTGGCGTGGCCGCGGTCCTTGCCGCCTCGCTGGTGTCCCCGGCCCGACGCGCCCGAGCGGTTGCCATGGTGATGCTGGGCCTATCGGTGGCCAATGTCGTGGGCGTTCCGCTGGTGACCTGGCTGGGCCAGCAGTACGGCTGGCGGCTCATGTTCGTGGCGGTGGGCATCGTCGGAGCGGTGACGGTGCTGATGATCCAACGCCTCGTCCCCTTCAGCCCGGCACATGAAGAAGCCGGCATCCGCCGCGAGCTCCGCGCGTTGAAACGGATCCATGTTTGGCTGGCCCTGTTGATCGGCGTGGTGGGGTTCGGCGGGTTCTTCGCGGTTTACTCCTACATCAGCCCCACCATGACCGAAGTGACCGGCCTGGCCCCGGCTGCCCTGCCGCTGATCGTCGGCCTCTATGGCCTGGGAATGGTCGTCGGCACGTTCATCGGCGGCCGGTTGGCGGATCGGTCCGTGATGGGCACCATCTACCAAGTCATGACGGCCATCGTCGTCGTTCTGGTGCTCTTTTGGGCAGCGAGCTCGATTGCGATGCTCGCGGTTCCGCTGGTCTTCCTTCTGGGCGTGGCAGGATCCAGCTTGATCCCCGCCCTGCAGACCCGACTGATGGACGCGTCGCCTGATGCGCAGACTTTGGCTGCCTCGCTGAACCATTCGGCGCTGAACATGGCCAACGCGCTGGGCGCTTTCCTCGGCGGACTCGTGATCTCCTGGGGCTGGGGCTTCGCGGCCCCGGCCCTGGTCGGCGCCGGACTGGCGGCTTTGGGGCTGGCCATCGCGGCAGTCAGCGGAGCGATCGAGAAGCGGAGCAGCGTTATCCGATGAGCTTGGCCGGCAGTCGGGCTGACCGGCACGGTGTCGGCGGGCCTCCGGGCTCGATCAGGCCTGCCGGCCCGTGGAATGCACGGACTCCGACCGGTAGATATCCGGTTCCAGATAGATCAGGGTGGCGATCGGCACCGCTTCACGGATGCGGCTTTCGGCTGCATCAATCAACCGCGCAATCTCTTGGCCCGAGTCGCTGCTACCCACGCTGATCTTGGCCGCCACGAGGAGTTCCTCGGGCCCCAGATGCATGGTCTTGAGGTGAATGATCTGTGTCGCGTTGTCGGCGCCGATGGCTTCTTCGATGAGCCGGATGTGCTGGCGCGAGGCTGATTCGCCCAGCAGCAGGGACTTGGTCTCAATGGCGAGCACGGCGGCAATGGCCACCAGCAGCAAGCCGATCATGGCCGTGCCTGCCGCGTCCCACAGACCGTTGCCGGTCAGCAGGGTCAGGCTGACGCCGAACAGGGCGAACACCAGCCCCAGGAGGGCGCCAAAATCTTCAAGCAGGATCACGGGGAGTTCAGGCGACTTCGACCGGCGGATGAAATCGAACCAGCCGGTGCTGCCGCGTACGGGATTGGACTCCCGGATGGCGGTTCGCAGGGAAAAGGATTCGGCGATGATCGCACCGGCCAATACCGCCAAGGGGACCCACCACCAGAAGCCTTCGATGGGATGCGGATCCTGCCACTTATGGTAGGCCTCGTACAGCGCGAACAGTCCGCCGACGCTGAACAACACGATGGAAACGATGAACGCGTAGATGTAGCGGTCTCGGCCGTAACCGAACGGGTGGCTGGGGCTAGCTTGGCGTGCGGCTTGTTTTCCGCCAACGAGCAGCAGGATCTGGTTGCCGGAGTCGGCTACCGAGTGGATGGCTTCGGCCAACATGGATGACGATCGGGTCAGGAAATACGCGATGAACTTCAGTGCGGCTATGGTCAGATTGGCGGCCAGAGCCGCCACGATCGCCTTGGTTCCTCCGCTTGCTGCCATCGTTAACCTCCCAGGTCGCCCCGGTCATAGTCCAGTCGCCGCGGTTCTTACGGTACCGTCCGACCGGGGTGTTTGGGAGTGGCTAGACCGGCTGGGCGCCCCGTCGCTGCGACCTTGCCGAGGCATACAAGCAGACCGTGGCCGCGGTGCCCACGTTGAGGCTCTCGGCTTGGCCGTACACCGGCACCGCCACCCGATGGTCCGCCGCAGCGAGTTCCTCCGACGACAGCCCCTGGGCTTCGTTCCCAAAGAGCCAGGCAGTTGGCGACGCCAGATCCGGAAGGCGGGCAGCGCCGTCGTCCGCTGCTGCCTGCCCCTCCCCCAAACGGGACAGCGCGCTGCGGTCCTGCAAGTCGTCCAAGTCGATTGTTCCGTACCCGTCGGCTGCGAGCAGGGTCAGGCCGGCTGCCCGCAGGGCGGCGGCCAACTCGTCGAAATCGTGTCCGGTCACCACGGGCAGGTGGAAAAGCGATCCAGCCGTGGAACGCACGGCCTTGGGGTTGTAGATATCCACGCTGGAGTTGGTCAGCACGACGGCGTCGGCGCCGGCGGAGTCGGCCGCCCGCAGGATGGTGCCGGCGTTTCCGGGATCCTGCACCCGGACCATGATGGCCAGCAGCAGCGGCTTGGCCTGCAGCACTTCATTCAGCGGCCGGTCCAGATAATGGCAGACAGCCAGGATCCCTTGCGGGTTGACGGTGTCGGCCATGGCCGCGAGCACCGCGTCGGTGGCCAGCCGCAGCGGCACGGCGTCGGCCAGATCCAGCAGCTCCGGCAACCGGTCCAGGCAGGCTTCGGTGGCAAAGACCTCCACCACGATCCCGTCGCCTCCGGATGCAATGTTCGCGCGGTGGGCTGACAAGGCCTCGCGGACCGCCTGCGGGCCTTCGGCGAGGAACTGCCGGCGTTTTAAACGCACCGAGCGCCCGGCAAGCTTGGCCACATCCTTGACCCGATCGGCTCGGGGGTTGGACATGATCGTAGCTTGCGGGCGCCCGGTAATGCTCATACAGCGACTATAACGTCGCCCTATGGCGGTTCATGCATCCGGTGCTTACTCGGCAACCTTCTGGCGGGCTTCGCCGCCGGCGGGCTCGAAACCGGCAGCCTTGGCGGCTTCGACGGTCTCGAACCAGTACACCGGAGTGGTGTTCTCGTACCAGGTGGAACCCGGAACGTGGTACTTCTTGGACTGGTTGCCCTTGATGCTGTAGCCGGCGGGCGCGTCCTCGCCGTCAACAGCCTTCACGGCGCCAGCGACTTCGCCGGCTTCAGCGGCGGGAGCGGCCTTGGCAGCCGGAGCGGCCTTGGCCTGGGCGGCCGGCTTGGCGGCGGCGGCCTGGCGCTCGGCGGGAGCGGAGGTGTCGGCGGGCAGGGCGTCCTTGGCAACCTTCACCAGAGCTGCGAAAGCGTTGGCGTCGGAGACGGCCAGCTCGGCCAGCATGCGGCGGTCGACCTGCACCTCGGCGGCCTTCAGGCCCTGGATGAGGCGGTTGTAGGTCAGCCCGTTGGCGCGGGAGGCAGCGTTGATGCGCTGGATCCACAGGCGGCGGAAGTCGCCCTTACGCTTGCGGCGGTCGCCGTAGCTGTACACGAACGAGTGCAGCAGCTGTTCCTTGGCCTTGCGGTACAGGCGGGACCGCTGTCCGCGGTATCCGGCAGCCCGGTCCAGGATGACCCGGCGCTTCTTGTGGGCGTTGACCGCCCGCTTCACACGTGCCACGTGCGTACTCCTTTTGATGATTGGTGCCCGGTGGTTCGACCGCCACGATCAGCGGTCTGGGCAAAACTTGCGGGGATGGTGCTGACGGCTGACGCCGTGCGGACCGGAGGGAGAAAGTTAGATGCCGAGCATCTTCTTGATGTTGCGCACGTCGGCCGGAGCAACGATCTTGTCACCTGCGAGGCGGCGGGTCAGCGTGGAAGGCTTGTGCTCCAGGTAGTGGCGACGGTTGGCCTGCTGGCGCTTGAGCTTGCCGCTGCCGGTGAGCTTGAAGCGCTTCTTGGCGCCGCTGTGGGTCTTCTGCTTCGGCATGGCTGCCGTTCTCCTTACGTCTTCCTCAGGTCCCTGCGGACCTTCGGCTCGTGCGGTGCCGCTACGGGCACCGTCGGTTTACTGGTCTACCGGCACCGGACACACGGGCGTGCCCGGCAAGATGCCGGATGCTCTCTGGACGGTCTTAGCTCTTGGAGCCGGACCGGCCAGCAGGTTTGGGTGCTGCAGGCCGCGCTGCCGGCTTGGGCCGGGCTGCGGGCTTGGGTGCCGCGGGCTTGGCCTCGGAGGGGGCTGCAGGCTTTGCCGGGGCGGCGGGCTTGGCCTCCGCTGCAGGCTTTGCCGGGACGGCGGGCTTGGCCTCCGCTGCAGGCTTCGCCGGGACGGCGGGCTTGGCCTCCGCTGCAGGCTTCGCCTTCGGTGCTGCCGCCGGCTTGGTCTCGGCAGCAGGCTTTTCCTGCGGCGCAGCCTCGGGCTGTTCCTCCGTCTTGGCCTCTGGTTCAACCTCGGCGGGCACCTCGGGCTCAACTGCGGCGGGCGCTTCGGGCTCCGCAACGGCCGCGGCGGTTTGCTCGGCGGGTGCTTCGGCGGTTTCCTCCGGCTGGCTTGCCATGGCGGCAAGGCCTTCCGGAATCAGGTCGCCCAGGCTCTGGGTCAACGGCGCCTGATCGTCGCTGGTGTCCACCCGCTGCTTGCCGGCCTCGTTGGCTGCCTTGGCGTCCGCCTTCTGCACGGCGCGCCGGGCCTCTGCCTTGGCTTCGGCCTTGTTCTTGGTCGGGCCGATCACCATGACCATGTTGCGGCCGTCAATCCGCGGAGTCGATTCGATGACGCCGACCTCTGCGACGTCCTCGGCAAACTTCTGCAGCAGGCGGATGCCCATTTCCGGACGCTGCTGTTCGCGGCCGCGGAACTGGATCATGGCCTTGACCTTGTCACCGGCTGCGAGGAACCGCAGCGCGTGACCGCGTTTGGTCTCGTAGTCGTGCTTGTCGATCTTCAGCCGGAACCGAATTTCCTTGAGCACAGTGTTCGTCTGGTTCTTGCGCGCCTCGCGCGCCTTGACCGCAGCCTCATACTTGTACTTGCCAAAATCCATCAGCTTGCACACCGGAGGCTTTGCCTGCGGCGCGACCTCAACCAGGTCAAGATCCGATTCCGTGGCCAGGCGCAGGGCATCCTCAATGCGGACAATGCCTACCTGTTCACCGTTCGGTCCGACTAACCGCACCTCGGGAACGCGGATACGATCATTGATTCTTGGCTCGCTAATGGGTGGCTCCTGTCAGTGATATTCGTCTGCCGCCGGCAATGAAAGAAGGCCTCCCATTGCAAGCGCAATCGAAGGCCTCAAAGTGGCGGCAGGCGGAACTGAGAAGCTCCGGACTGGGCGTTGACAACGTCCCTCGACGTTGCCGGCCGCAGCCTGCCGACCGAAACCCGGCAGCTCTGGCTAGCCATACCGACGGGTGGGAGAGGACTCCGCTTGCAGATCGGACCCCTTTGCCTACGTGCTGTGAGGCACATAAGTAACCGGATCCAATTGGTCTGTGAAAAGCTTACCAGTATGAGCAGCTCAGATAACAATCCGCAGACCGACGACCATCGCCACAGCTTCGCGCCGGACGCCGGTTCTGCCTCCACCCAGGAACAGGAAGTCCTGGGCCAGATGCGCGATATCGCCGAAGTGCCCGCCGTCGAAGTCATCACCACCGCGGCAGTCCACCTGATGAGTGCCGCCGCCGTAAAATGCGGCCTGGCCGCCGGCGACGATGCGGAAGAGCTCAAAGACCTGGATGAGGCGCGCAAGCTGATCACCGCACTGGCCGGCTTCGTGACCGCCGCTGCGCCGGAAATCGGCAGCCAGCACGCCGGCCCGTTACGCGATGGCCTCCGCTCCCTGCAGCTCGCCTTCCGCGAGGCCTCTGTCATCCAGGACGAGCCGGGCAAGGGCCCGGGCGAGAAGTTCACCGGTCCGGTCAACTAACCCGGCAAGAACTCCAGAACTGTCCAGAACGACGCCGGTGCCCCGCACCGGCGTCGTTCTTGTCTCTCATGCTTGTGCTAGGGCCGCACCCGCTTCTGACGCTCAGCGGGTGAACTTCAGCTCCAGCGAATCCACCCGCTCTGCAAATTCCTGCCGTGCCTGCAGCCGCTCTTGGATCCGTCCTGCCAATGCAGCCAACTCCTCGCGCCCCAGTCCGTCACGCACCTGCAGCACCAAACGAAGCTCCGGACCGTGGCCTCCGCCTGCCACCACCGAGCCATCGGCGGCGCGCACCGCGATGCCAGCCCCGGGCTCGACGGATGCGGCCATGACGGCTTCTTCATCGCTGGTCGCTTCGGCCACCCAGTCCAGCAGCGCCGGATCGCGATAGGAGGGCACCCATTCGTGCTGCTTGGCCAAAGCCCACACGGCCGGCCGCCGGACCACGAAGGTCAGCGCGGCGCCCGGATCCATGACCATTAACTCGGCGTCTTCCGACACTGCCGCCAACGCCGCCCGCGGAGCATAGGCTGCAACCGGCCGGGCTTCGGGATGCCAGGCTGCGAGAGCGGCGGTATTGCTGAACGCGGGAAGCGCACGTCGCCCGTCCGGGGCTTGCAGTGTCACCAAAGCCATGTCCGCCTGTTTATCCGACGTCAGGCCGCCGCTGCCCTCCGCCTCTTCTCCGAGCGTGGCCACGATGGGGACGAAAACCCGGGCGTTGGCCAGAGCGGCCACCACTTCCGCTTCTCCGCCGGTGCCGGCCGCCAGCCACTGAAGCGCTGCTTCGTAGGCCGGATCGGTGCTGCCGTCGTCCTGATCGAATTGGTGCAGCGGATTTCCTTCGCCGCTCAGGTCCCGGCCGGCCCAGCTTTGGCCCGCCGAATCCCCCGCACCGCCCGCTCCCGCCAGCGCTGCAGCAATGTGGGCCGGCAGTTCCTTCTTCGCCACGCTGGTACCTCAGCGCCGTCCGGCGACGTCGAGGGCTTCGGGCAGGGTGAACTTGCCCGCGTAGAGGGCCTTGCCGACAATCGCTCCTTCGACTCCCGTCGAAACCAGTTCACGCAGCGCCCGCAGGTCATCCAGGCTGGAAATACCACCGGAGGCCACCACCGGCTTATCGGTCCGCTCGCACATCTGCCGAAGAAGGTCGATATTCGGTCCGCGCAGTGTCCCGTCTTTGGTCACGTCGGTCACCACGTACCTGGCACAACCGGCATCTTCGAGGCGGGACAGGACCTCCCAGATGTCGCCGCCTTCCTTCGTCCAACCGCGGGCCGCAAGCGTGGTGCCGCGGACGTCAAGACCGACAGCGATGGCGTCGCCGTGCCGTTCAATGGCGCGCGCGGTCCACTCCGGGTTTTCCAGAGCGGCGGTGCCCAGGTTAACGCGGGTGGCTCCAAACTCCAGCGCCCGTTCCAAGGACTCGTCATCGCGGATGCCGCCGGACAGCTCCACCTTGATCTTCAGCTCGTCGGCGACGCGGCGCAGCACCTCCGTGTTGTTGCCGCGGCCGAAAGCCGCATCGAGATCCACAAGGTGCACCCACTCCGCTCCGTCGTTCTGCCACGCCATGGCAGCGTCCAGCGGGTCGCCGTAGCCGGTCTCACTGCCGGCTTCACCTTGGACGAGCCGGACTGCCTGGCCGTCCGCTACGTCGACTGCGGGCAGGAGTTCAAGGATGGGCGTTTGGTTCGTCATAGTGATTCCGCTTTCTGCGCCGTCAGCTGCGCGGGCTGTGGGTGGTTACTCGGTCGGGCCGAGGGTGAGCAGGTAGGCCGCCAGCAGGGACATCCCGGCCAAGATCCAGAAAACGATGGCCGACCACTTGGGCAGCCGCTGTTGCCGGAACGAGATGGCTCCGCCGGCCAGCAGCCCGGCCAAGGCCATGAGGAGGAGGCTGCCCATGGCTACCGCAGCGTCTTCAGCCAGTTGCGGAGCAACTCCGCGCCGGCGTCCCCGGACTTCTCCGGATGGAATTGCGTAGCACTCAGCGGACCGTTTTCAACGGCCGCGATGAACGGGGCCCCATGCGTAGACCAGGTCACCTTCGGCGGCGCCATCGCCGGCTGGGTGACATCAAAGTTCCAGTGCTGCACGCCGTACGAGTGCACAAAATAGAACCGCTCGTCTTCGATGCCGGCAAACAACCGGCTGCCCTCCGCGGCGTCAACGGTGTTCCACCCCATGTGCGGCACCACCTCCGCTGGCAGCACCTCCACGACTCCGGGCCATTCCCCGATTCCCTGCGTCCGGACGCCGTGTTCTACTCCCTCTTCGAACATGACCTGCAGGCCCACGCAAATGCCCAGTACCGGCCGGCCGCCGGCCACCCGGCGTCCGATCCAGCGAAGGGCGTCAACAGACTTCAGCCCTTCCATGACCGTAGCGAAGGCCCCGACGCCGGGGACCAACAGCCCGTCGGCGTTGAGGACATCCTCGGAAGCATGGCTGAGCGTGACGTCGGCGCCGACGTGTTCCAGCGCCCGGACGGCCGAGCGCACATTCCCGGATCCGTAGTCCAGTACGGTGACTTTGGCCCCAGCGGTCACAGGGCACCCTTCGTTGAGGGAATGCCCTCGACCCGGGGATCGGATTCAACCGCGGCGCGCAGCGCCCGGGCGAACGCCTTGAACTGGGCCTCGACGATATGGTGCGGGTCGCGGCCGCCCAGCACGCGCATATGCAGGCAGATCTGGGCGTGCAGCGTGATGGCTTCGAAAACGTGGCGCGTCAGGGACCCGGTGAAGTGTCCGCCAATCAGGTGGTATTCCTGGCCCGCCGGCTCTCCCGAGTGCACCAGGTAGGGACGGCCGGAGACGTCGACGACGGCATGGGCCAGCGCTTCATCCAGCGGCACCGTTGCTTCGCCGAACCGGCGGATCCCTGCCTTGTTGCCCAAGGCATGCTTCAAGCTCTCCCCGATCGAGATCGCCACATCTTCCACCGTGTGGTGGGCGTCAATGTGGGTGTCGCCGGTGGCCTTGACGGTCAGATCGATCAGCGAATGCTTCGACAGTGCGGTGAGCATATGATCGTAGAACGGCACGGTGGTGCTGATCTCGGAGCGGCCGGTGCCGTCGAGATCCAGTTCAACCAGCACGGACGACTCACTGGTGATGCGTTCGAAGCGTGCGGTACGTCCGGTGGTGGTATCCACGGTCATGGGAGTCCTTTGACGAAAATGGTTGACCGGCCCAGGCCGGTGCGCTCTTACTACAGTTTAGGAGACTGGGCTCGACATCAGGGCCTTGATGCCGTCGAGGAAAGCTGTGGTCTCGGCCTCAGTGCCCGCGGTCACCCGCAAGTGTCCGGGAATCCCGACGTCGCGGATCAGCACACCGGCTTCCAGAAGCCCTTGCCACACCGCGTGCGGGTCTTCCAAGCCGCCAAAGAACACAAAGTTGGAGTCTGACGGTGCCGGCTTCAACCCCAGTTCAGCCAGTCCATCGACAATGCGGTCCCGCTGGGTCTTGATGTCCTCAACATTGGCCAGCAGGGCGTCAGCATGTTCCAGTGCGGCCAACGCCGTCGCCTGGGTGATCGCGGACAGGTGGTAGGGCAAGCGGACCAGGCGCAGGGCATCCGCAATCTGCGGCGCGGCGGCCAGGTACCCCACTCTGGCACCGGCAAGGGCGAAAGCCTTACTCATGGTGCGGGAAACGATCAGCCGCTCCCGGCCGGGCAGCAGCGTCAGCGCACTCGGCGTGCCAGCGTGGGCGAATTCGGCGTAGGCCTCATCCACGATCACGATGGCTTTGGACGCCTCCCCCGCTTCGTAGGCGGCCTCGACAACGTCGAGCCCCAGGGCAGTGCCCGTCGGGTTGTTCGGCGAGCACAAGACGACCACATTCGCGGCGGCTTCTGCGACGGCAGCGGCAGCCGCTTCCGGCGAGAGCGTAAAGTCCGCCCCCCGAGGGACCGCAACATATTCGGTGTCCGTCCCGCTGGCCAGCAGCGGGTACATGGAATACGTCGGCGGGAAGCTCAGCAGGGTCCGGCCCGGTCCGCCGAAGGCCTGAAGGATCTGCTGCAGCACTTCATTCGAACCGTTCGCCGCCCAGATGTTCTCTGCCGTGAGGCCGTGTCCCAAGTAGCGGGACAGTGCCGTCCGGAGCTCGGTAAACTCGCGGTCCGGATACCGGTTCAAACCGGTCGCCGCGGCGCTGACGGCCGAGACGATGGCTTGATGCACCGTCTCCGGCAAGCCGTGGGTGTTTTCGTTGACATTCAGAAGGATGGGCACGTCCAACTGGGGGGCGCCGTATGGCTCCAGGCCCCGGAGGTTCCCCCGCAACGGCAGGCGGTTCAGGCGTTCTAGCTGCTCACTCACCGATCCAGCTTAAGCTTCGGCCCGCCCGGGGCAGGAATCGGGCGGGCCGAAGCGGCTCATATTACGGTTGGCTCAATGCCTCGACGGCACGAGCAGCTGCTGGCCGGCATGGACGATGTCCCCCTCCAGGCCGTTCAGCTGCGCGATCTCGAAGATGACATCATGCGGGTTGCGGCCAGGGGCCGTTCGCACGGCCACGTCCCACAGCGTCTGGCCGCTGCCGACCGTGACAGTAACAGCCGGCCCCGGGCCCAGCCCTCCGGCAGCGGCCATCGCCGGTGCAGTGAAAAAGCCGACCAAGGTGAGCGCGACGGCCGCAGCAAGCATGAGCGGCAGGCCAATCAGCAGCAAACGGCCCCGGCGAGTGAGCCGGAGGCGGGCGTTGGCGCGGAAGTCTGCGGACTGCGGTGCGAGCTGGGCGGACATGGTGCCACCTTTCCGATTTTCGATCTATTTCGACTGGTTTCGATCATCGAACCACGGCATTCGAACGTATCTTCGAATGCGTCTTCTACTGTTTTAGCACTGGTGATCGACTATTGTCGAGACTCAGTCGAACAAATGTTTGAAATTCCTTACCGCCTCGCCTAGCGTTGATGGCAGGAGCGGCTGTGAATTGCAGTGCATCAGCCGCCACTGACAAAACAGTCGAGACAGCAATCCGAGTGCCGGTTCCGCATCTACCAGACCCGGCACCTGGACATCATGGGAAGACCGGGGCCGGATATGTCCGAAGAGACCACCACCAATGCCGGAGCGCGGCGACGAGGCCGCCCTGTCAAGGTCGGACGCAGCCTGACGCCGCGGCAGAAGAAGATCCTGGAAACCATCCAGCGGTCCGTCATTGCCCACGGGTATCCGCCGTCGATGCGCGAGATCGGCGACATCGTCGGTTTGGCGAGCCTGTCCAGCGTCACGCATCAGCTGGCCCAACTGGAGAAGATGGGCTACATCCGGCGGGACCCGAAGCGCCCCCGGGCCATGGAAATTCTCACTCCGCTGACGCTGGAGCATGGCGGCGTGGAAATAGTGGGTGTCGACGAGCCGCAGCAGCTGCGCAGCTCAAGCGGCGTGGCGGTATCCGAACTCACCACGTCATCCGATACGGCCATGGTGCCGTTAGTGGGGCGGATCGCCGCCGGCGGGCCGATACTGGCAGACCAGGCGGTCGAGGACGTTATGCCGCTGCCCCGGCAGCTGGTGGGGCACGGCGAATTGTTCATGCTGAAGGTTTCCGGCGATTCGATGATCGATGCCGCCATTTGCGACGGCGACTGGGTCGTGGTTCGGCAGCAGCATACCGCCGAGAACGGCGATATTGTCGCGGCGCTGCTCGACGAGGAGGCAACGGTGAAAACCTTCCGGCAGCGCGACGGACACACCTGGCTGCTGCCGCAGAACACTCGCTATGAACCGATCCTGGGCGACCATGCAACCATCATGGGCAAAGTTGTCTCCGTGATGCGCGCGCTCTGACCCCTCTGTCACCTATCCCTCGACCGAGGTAACCCGCCTAGGCGGCGGGGTCCGGCCCGCTGCCGCCGCCGGTTCAGGCTGCGGCAGCGGCCAACCGCTGCAGGATCTGGCGTGCGATGGCGCCGTCCTTCGTGCTCCAAAACGGCGGCAGGGCGCTGCGGAGGAAATTTCCATAGCGGGCAGTGGCCAGACGGGAATCCAACACGGCCACGACCCCCTTGTCATTCGATGCGCGAATCAGGCGGCCGGCACCCTGGGCCAACCGCACCGCCGCATGGGTGGCCGAGACCGTCATGAAACCGTTGCCTCCGGCCTGGGTCACCGACCGGGTACGGGCGGTGGTCAGCGGGTCGTCCGGCCGCGGGAACGGAATGCGGTCGATGACTACCAGCCGGCATGCCTCGCCCGGGACGTCGACCCCCTGCCACAAAGTCATCGTGCCGAACAGGCAGGTGTCCGGTTCATCGGCAAATTGACGGACTAACGCCGCCATCGATGATTCGCCCTGGCACAGGATGGTCAGGTCGGTGCGCTTGCGCATTTCCGCGGCAGCGTCTTCTGCAGCACGTCGCGAGGAGAACAATCCGAGGGCACCGCCGCGTGAGGCCCGCAGCAGCTCCTCGAGTTCGTCGAGCTGCTCGGGGCTGGTGCCACGGCCCGGCTTGGGCAGATGCGATGCCACGTACAACACGCCTTGGCGGGGGTAATCGAAGGGACTGCCCACGTCAGCGCTCGAGTACGCTGGAGCGCCGGCACCCAGCAACCCGAGCGAGCCGGCAACGGCGTCAAAAGTTCCCCCCACCGACAGCGTGGCGGACGTCAGTACGACCGTATGTTCGTCGAACAGCCCTTCACGCAGCCTGGATGCAACGGACAACGGGGCGATGTTAAGCGTCGCCGGTTGGTCGTCGTTGGCGACGTAGTCACCGGTCTCGCCGTACGTACTGGGACGGGTTGCCCAAATGACCTCGCGGGAATCTGCCGCCGACAGCAGCCGTTCAGCCGTCTCCAGCACCGCAGAGAGACGGGAGCGGGCCATCTGCCTCCCGCCGTCCGCGGCACCGGATCCCTCGGGCTTGGAATCGGACAGCGCTGCTCGGGCCGCTTCCCGCAGCTGCACGAGGACCAACTGCTGCTCCTCGCGCAGGCCGGAGGCCAACAATCCGCTCGGCAACGGCTCCAGCACATCCTCCAGCGCGCTGGCAGCCGAGTTGAGAGGCTCAACGCTGATCCCGGTGTGCTTGCGCGCGGTCGAAGCCGCGGTGCGGACCATGGCAGCCGACAGCTGCCCCGCCACAGCGCTGGTCACGCGGTCCTGAAGCTCGTGGGCCTCGTCAATCACCACCACGTCGTAATCGGGCAGCACGGCCACGCCCTCGAAGGCGTTGATGGCGAGCATGGCGTGGTTGGTGATCACGATGTCCGCCTCTGCCGCGTGTGCGCGCGCCAGTTCGCTGAAGCATTCGGCGGCCAGGGGACACTTTTGGGCGCCGAGGCATTCCATCGATCCGACGGAGACCTGGCGCCATGCCCGGTCGCTGACGCCGGGTACCAGTTCATCGCGATCGCCGGTCTCGGTCTCCTGCGCCCATTCGCGCAGGCGCACAACCTCCTTGCCTAAGGCACCCGCGGCCCCGGTGGACGCCCCGCCGCCGGCAGGAGCCGGGTGCGGGACGGCATCCTCGCCGAGGCTAAACAGCGCGGCCGGGGCGTCTTCGTCCGGAAAGCCGCCGGTTAGCTTATGCAGGCAGACGTAGTTGTTCCGCCCTTTCAGCAGCGCCACATCCAGCGGCCGGGGAAGCTCATCGGCGACGGCTTCCATCAGCCGCGGCAGGTCCCGCTTGACGATTTGCGATTGCAGGGCCAGGGTCGCGGTCGAGACAATGGCGGGCTTCTCACCCTTCAAGGCCTGCACCATCAGCGGGATCAGATAGGCCAACGACTTGCCGGTTCCGGTGCCCGCCTGCACCAGCAGGTGCTGCCGGCGGTCGAAAGCCTCGGCCACTTTGGCGGCCATCTCGTGCTGGCCGGCACGATGCTGGCCGCCCATGCCCTGGACGGCGACGTCGAGCAGCCTCAACGCCTCGCCGGCGGGAACCCGCGTATCAGTCATGTCGAAGGAATCGTTCCAGCTCCGCTGCCAATCCCTCACGCACCAGCACATCGAGCCGTGTGCCGTCTTCCCCGTGCTCCATGGCGAGGATTTCGGCGTCCTCGTTATGCAGGCGGCTGATGACTTCGCCGTGGTCGTAGGGCACCAGCAGGCGCAGCTTCAGGCTGGGCCGCGGAATGGTCTCGCTGATCATTTGCAGCAGCGTGTCCATGCCCTGGCCGGTGCGCGCCGACACCACCACGTGGTTCGGTTCGCGCTGGCGCAGGCGTTCGACCACAAAGGGGTCGGCGGCGTCTGCCTTGTTCAGCACCACGATTTCAGGAAGGTGCCGGGCATCCACCTCGGTCAGCACTTCGCGGACCGCGGCGATCTGGCCCTCCGGGTCAGGGTGTGAAACGTCCACGACGTGCAGGATCACGTCGGCGTCGGCAACTTCCTCCAACGTGGAGCGGAAGGCTTCCACCAGCTGCGTAGGCAGCGAACGGACGAAACCGACGGTGTCGGCGAGCGTGTAGCCAATGCCGTCGGGTGTTTCCGCCCGGCGCACAGTGGGGTCCAAAGTGGCAAAAAGCGCGTTCTCCACCAGCACGCCGGCATCGGTCAGGCGGTTGAGCAGCGACGATTTTCCGGCGTTGGTGTAACCGGCGATGGCCACCGACGGCACGGCATTGCGGCGGCGGTTGGCACGTTTGGTTTCCCGTGCCGGCTTCATGCCCGTGATTTCGCGGCGCAACTTCGCCATCCGGGTCCGGATACGACGGCGGTCCAGTTCGATCTTCGTCTCACCGGGGCCGCGCGAACCAATGCCGCCGCCGGCAGCTCCGACGCGACCGCCGGCCTGGCGTGACATCGACTCGCCCCAGCCACGCAGGCGCGGCAGCAGATACTCCAGCTGGGCCAGCTCGACCTGGGCCTTGCCTTCACGGCTTTTGGCGTGCTGCGCGAAGATGTCCAGGATCAGCGCCGTGCGGTCAATGACCTTGACCTTCACGATGTCTTCCAGTCCGCGGCGCTGCGAAGGCGAGAGTTCGCCGTCGACAATGACCGTGTCCGCACCGGTGGACATCACGATGTCCCGCAATTCCTGGGCCTTTCCGGAACCGAGGAAAGTGCCCGGGTCCGGCTTCATCCGGCGCTGCACGATGCCGTCCAGCACCTCGGAGCCGGCGGTCTCCGCCAGCGCCGCCAGTTCCCGCAAGGAATTGTCCGCGTCTGCGGCCGTGCCTTCGGTCCAGAGACCGGCCAAAACCACGCGTTCCAAGCGCAGTTGCCGGTATTCAACCTCGGTGACATCCTCCAGCTCGGTGGAGAGGCCTGCTACGCGGCGGAGGGCACGGCGTTCGGCCAAGTCCTGTTGGTCACCGTCAAATTCGGAATGCTCGGAGTCGAGTTCAGACAGGGCCTGCGCTCGGCCGCCGACTCCCGGCTTGCTTCGTGCCGCAGTGTCGCGGGCCAGGATGCGGTCAATGACTGCCTGGATCTCATCCGGCGTCATTTCCGGTTCCGGCGACGGCTGGGGGCTGTTGGTGGTCATGCTCTCCTTCGAAATGTCCGTGGTCTTATCGTAGTCCTCCGGGATGCGTGCAGAAGAGCCCGAAGATGTGGTTTGTGGATGATCGGCCAAAAGTCCTCCTGGCATGGGCCCCGTCGTCGCGGGGCAGGAAATGCATGGCAGCTGGCGCCTGTTGGTGCGGCCGGCATAAACCGGCGCCGGTGACCTGAAGCAGCCGGTACGAGCGGCTGCGGCGGTGGAGTGTTCCGCAAGAGGTTCGGGGAACGGTGATTGCCCGGCGGCCGGGGAGAACGGACTCTCAACCAACGGCACGCGCTGTACCGTAGCGAACGGGACAGCATGGTGGCGGCGCAATCATTTACTTCTTCATGTGATAAACGCTATCAGAGCCGGCCCAGCTTAGGTGCACCTTGATACCGATTCCGCTGAACGCGCACTAATCTGGCCGATTATGGGAACAGAGCACTACTTCAGCCCGCAACCAGGCAAACCCGAGGTCCGCCGCATCCTGGAGGTCGAGCTGGACGGCCGCCCGCGGCAGCTGCAGACGGCTGGCGGCATCTTCAGTCCGGACGGGGTCGACAAGGGCACGGCGGTGCTCTTGGCCGAGGTTCCTCCGCCGGCTCCGGCAGGCAACCTGCTGGACATCGGCTGCGGCTGGGGCCCGATTGCCCTGACCATGGGCCTGAAGTCCCCCGGCGCCACGGTGTGGGCCGTGGACGTCAACGAGCGCAGCATCGCCCTGACCAACGACAACGCCGCGTCGTTGGGTCTGGGCAATGTCCGTGCCTGCCTGCCGGAAGAGGTCGACCCGTCGCTGCAGTTCGAAACCATCTGGTCCAACCCGCCGATCCGGATCGGCAAAAGTGAACTGCACGAACTGTTGTTGCTGTGGCTGCCCAAGCTCGCGCCGGGAGGCACGGCATGGCTGGTGGTCCAGAAGAATCTGGGGGCGGACTCGCTGCAGCGCTGGCTTTCGGGCGAACTGCCGCCGGACTACTCCGTTAGCCGTGAAAGCACGGCCAAGGCCTTCCGGGTGCTTTGCGTCCGGCGCGCCGGTTGAACCGCTGCCGTCAGGCCACTGTGCCGCGCGACACCAACACGGCGGGACCGCTCAGCTCCACATGTTCGCGCCCGTCCGCCGCCGGGAGAAACCGTACGCGGACCGTCCCGCCGGGGACCCCGACCTGCCAGTCGTCCGGCGCCCCGTTACCGGCCCAGTAGCGGATGGCGACGGCGGCGGCGCAGGCACCGGTCCCGCAGGACTGTGTCTCCCCCACGCCCCGTTCGTGCACGCGCATGCTGATGTGCCCTGCTCCGTCGGCGACGAGGGGTTCTGCCGGCACCACAAATTCAACGTTGGTTCCGTGTGCGGGAACCGGATCCACCGCCGGCGCCGCGAACAATTCGGTGGCGGCAAGTTCTTCAAGTCCGGCAAGAGCAACGACGGTATGCGGGTTGCCCATGCTCACGGACAGCGCCGGCCGCGGTATCTCCAGGCCGCCGGCGCGGACGGTGGAGTCCATGGCCTTGGCTTCAGCCTCAGCCGGGAAGATGAATTCCCACGGCCCCATGTCCACGGCGTAGCCATTGGCGGACCGCCGGATGACCTTGATCCCCGCCCTGGTCCCTATCGTCAGAGATTCCCCTGCTGCCAGCTCGACCAGTCCCTCGGCCAGCAGAAAATGCACGAAGACGCGGACGCCGTTGCCGCACATCTCGGACACTGAGCCATCCGCATTGCGGTAGTCCATGAACCACTCGGCCTCCGGCGCTGCCGCCAGCAGTTCCCGGCCTTCGGGCAGGTGCTCTGAACGGACGGCCCGGATCAGCCCATCCGCGCCGATGCCCAGATGGCGGTGGCAGAGTGCAGCGACGGCCCGGGGGTCGATGTCCTTGACCCCGTCCGGATCGGCAATCAGCACAAAGTCGTTGCCGGTTCCATGCCCTTTGGCGAAGGGCAGCCCGGACAGGGCGGACAAATGGTCAGGAAGGGGACTGTTCACGCTTCAAGCTTAGCGAGGTGCGCGGCGGCCTTGTCCGCCACCAGCGGATCCTGCCAGTCGAGCCAGTGGATCCGGGGATCAGCCCGGAACCAGGTCAGCTGGCGCCGCGCAAATTTGCGGGTGGCGGTGATGGTGTCCTCCACCGCCGTCTCCTGACTCCATTCGCCGTCGAGCACCCTCAGGAACTGGGCGTAGCCGAGCGCGCGCGAGGCGGTCCGCCCCTCGCGCAGGCCCCGCCGGTCCAGTGCGTCGACTTCGTCCAGCAGGCCGCGCTCCACCATCGCATGAACGCGACCGGCAAGGCGGTGCTTGAGCTGTTCGCGGTCCACCTGGAGGCCGATCTGCACCGTGGGGCGGACGTACTGCCGCTCCGGCATGTAGGAGCTGAAGGGACGCCCGGTCAGCTGCCACACTTCCAGCGCGCGAACGATGCGTCGGGCATCGGCCAGTCGCTCGGCTGACACTGGATCAACGTCCCGGAGCCGTTCCCGCAGCGCCTCGAGACCACGGCCAGCCAGCTCTTCCTCAAGGGCGCGGCGCAGTGCCGGGTCGGTGCCGGGAAACTCGATCGCGTCGAGGGCCGCCCGGACGTACAGTCCGGAACCGCCGGCAAGGATGGCCCGGCGGCCCCGGTGGTGAATGGCATCGATCGCATCGCGGGCCCGCTGCTGGTACGCCGAGACGCTCGCTTCGTCCGTGATGTCGAGGATGTCCAGCAGGTGGTGGGCGACCCCTTGCCGTTCGGCGACCGTCATTTTCGCCGTGCCGATGTCCATGCCGCGGTAGAACTGCATGGAGTCGGCGTTGATCACTTCCCCGTCCAGCCGCTGCGCCAGCTCGACGGCGAGATCGGACTTTCCGGATCCGGTGGGGCCGACGACGGCGATGACCGCCGGGGTGTCCGGCTGGCTCTGTTGATCGGCCGGCATCGCGCTCAGGCGGGCCGGACCGGCAGCGCGGGCATGCCCAGCGACACTTGGGCCGGCTTGCTGCCCGGGGTCGAAGGTACCCCGCAGGAGTCTGCCTGGGAGCGGTCCCACGCATCCCCGGCGCGCGAACGACGCAGTTGGTAGTCCGTTGCGGAAACCGGATCGGCGATCAGGTGGAAGGCCGCGGCTTCGGTCACCGTCACCGTCACCAAGTCGCCCGGACGCGGTGCCTGCGCGCCGTCGGGCACAGAGAAGTGCACCAGCCGCTGGTCGCGGGCCCGGCCGGAGAGCCGGTGGGTCTCCCCTGCCTTGCGTCCCTGCTGCGCGGTCACCATGACCTCCACCCGGCTGCCCAACTGTTTGGCGTTTTCTTCCGCCGCAATCCGGTCCTGCAGGGCAGTCAGGCGCTCGTAACGTTCTTGCACTACGGACTTGGGCAGCTGGTCCGGCAGCTCGGCGGCCGGGGTCCCGGGCCGCTTGGAATACTGGAACGTGAAGGCGCTGGCGAAGCGGGCCTGTTCCACCACCGCCAGCGTTGCCTGGAAGTCTTCCTCGGTCTCCCCGGGGAACCCGACGATGATGTCGGTGGAAATGGCCGCATGGGGAATTCGTTCCCGGACCTTGTCCAGAATGCCCAGGAACTTCTTGGACCGGTAGGACCGGCGCATGTCTTTCAGGACCTTGTCCGAGCCGGACTGCAGCGGCATGTGCAGTTGCGGCATGGCATTGGGGGTTTCGGCCATGGCGTCAATGACGTCGTCGGTGAAGGCGGCCGGGTGCGGACTGGTGAAACGCACCCGCTCCAGGCCATCGATGCTGCCGCAGGCGCGCAGCAGCTTGGCGAAGGCTCCGCGGTCACCGAACTCCACACCGTAGGAGTTCACATTCTGTCCCAGCAGGGTGACTTCAATGGCACCGTCGTCGACCAGTGCTTGGACCTCCGCCAGAATCTCGCCCGGCCGGCGGTCGCGTTCCTTGCCGCGCAGCGAGGGGACAATGCAGAACGTGCAGGTGTTGTTGCAGCCGACGGAAATGGAGACCCAGCCGGAGTACACCGCATCGCGCTTGGTGGGCAGCGTCGAGGGGAACACATCGAGCGATTCCAGGATTTCCAGCTGCGCCTCGTTGTTGTGCCGGGCACGCTCCAGCAGCGCCGGAAGCGAACCCACGTTGTGGGTGCCGAACACCACGTCCACCCAGGGCGCCTTCTTGAGGATCGTCTCGCGGTCCTTCTGGGCCAGGCAGCCACCGACGGCAATCTGCATCCCGGGATGGCGTTCCTTGACCGGGGCCAGTTGGCCCAGGTTGCCGTACAACTTGTTGTCGGCGTTCTCCCGAACCGCGCAAGTATTGAAGACCACGACGTCGGCCTGGCCGGCTTGCGCTTCGACCATCCCGGCGGCTTCGAGCAGCCCGGCAAGCCGCTCGGAATCGTGCACGTTCATCTGACAGCCGAACGTGCGCACCTGGTAGGTGCGGGCTTCCGGCTGCGTCACGATGGTGGGGGCGGGGACAGTCAAACTCACCTTACAAGGGTACGGCCTGCGGCCGGACGAGCCACAATCTGCAGCCCGTCCGGAATTAGTACCGATTGTTGGCCAGATGGAAGTCCAAGGCCGAGCACGGGGAGCCGTAGCGGGACTCGATGTAGCCCAGCCCCCAGTCGACCTGGGTTTGGAAGTTTGTCTGGCGGTCGGCGCCGGCCATCTCGTCATCGAACGGGCTCTGAGGAATGCCCTGTGCGCCGCGGGATCGGTCAATGTCCCAGAGCCTTTCCAGGCAGCCCAATTGCCCGGCACCCCAGCCGAAGGATGCCAGCGCGCTTTCCATGTAGGCCTTGGCAGCGCTCTGATCGTGCCGCGATTCTTGCGCCTCGGCAGCAGCTTTCTCTTCGGCCGACCTTGCTTCAGCAGACTGCTGGCCGGCGCTCCCCTCTCGGGTATCACGCTGCTCTGGCGTTTCGGCCACTGCCGGTTTTTCTGCCTCTTTCCCACCGGCGGGTGCTTCCCCTACAGCCTTCGCAGCAGCGGTCTTCTTCACTGCTGGCTCTTGGCGTGCCTGACCCGGTTGCGCTGCATCCTTGCCTGCTGGCTCTTGGCGTGCCTGACCCGGTTGCGCTGCATCCTTGTCTGCTGCCTCTTGACTCCCCTGCCCCGACTGCGTGGCATCCGCGCCTGCTGCTGCCTGGTGTCCCTGCCCCGGCTTCGCGGGCTTGTTCCCGGCGGTGGCAGTTGTGGGTGCCCCCTCAGCTTGCTGCTGGAGGTCATCACCCGCTACCTGGCTACGCCGTTCGGCCGGCTCAGCTAAGCCGACAAACTCCATCAGGGGTGCCGTAATCGATCTCACGACTTCCGAGGCGGTTTGCCCTTTGCGGACGCCGCTGACGGCTCCAGTTGCGCCCACGGCGGCGACGGAGCAAAGTGTCACTCCTGCCGCGATCCTGAGGCGGCGCTGCCTGCGACTGCGCCGGCGTTGCTGGTTCTTTTGACGACGTTCATTCTGGGCTGCACTCACAATCGCACTAGGGTAGCAACCCAATCTGGAAATGTCACAAAACGATAACGGCGGTTGGTAGCCCTGGTGGGGGCCGCCCCGGAAGACGGCATCAAGTTCCCGCCTGATTGGCGGCGCCGAGTTCCTCATCCGCGACCTGATAGGCCAGCGACGCAGAATAGCCCTTGCGGGCCAGCATGGAGACCAGCCGGCGCAGATGCTTGTCCCTTTCCGACCGGTCCTGCAGTTGCCAGTCGGGACGAATCTTGCGGCGCACCAGGCTGCGGGCCGCTTCAAGCTCGTCGTCCGCCGTAAGCTGGTCCAGCGCTTGCTCGGCTACATCGCCGGCGATCCCTTTATCGGCAAGCTCGCGCTTGAGCGCGGAGCGTGCCAATGAACGGGACTGGGACCTGCTCCGCACCCACATTCTGGCGAACTCGGCGTCGTCAATGAGGTTAACCTCCTCGAACCGCTCGAGCACTGCCTCGGCGACGTCGCCGGGGACGCCGCGCTCAGCCAGCTTCGCGGCCAGCTGCGCGCGGCTCTTTGGGGACTGCGTCAGTGAACGCAGGACAACCGAACGCGCAACGCCGTAAGGATCCGCGTCCGGCCCGAGATCCGCCGGACTGCCCGGCGTGGGGCCGGCGCCCTGTCCGTGCCTGAACGCCACTTAGAATCCGTCGACGGCCTTGAGCTTCGGCTCGCCCTCTTCCCCGCTGTCCGGGACCGCGTCGATGCCGAGCTTCTGCCGGATCTTGCGCTCCAGCTCATCGGCCAGGTCGGGGTTGTCGATCAGGAACTTGCGGGCGTTTTCCTTGCCTTGGCCGAGCTGGTCGCCGTCATAGGTAAACCAGGCGCCCGACTTTTTGACGAGTGCATGCTCCACACCCATGTCGATCAGACCGCCCTCGCGGGAGATGCCGTGGCCATACAGGATGTCGAATTCTGCCTGCTTGAACGGCGGCGCCATCTTGTTCTTGACGATCTTGGCGCGTGTCCGGTTGCCCACCGGATTGGCTCCGTCTTTCAAGGTCTCAATCCGGCGTACGTCGATGCGCACCGAGGCATAGAACTTCAGTGCCTTACCGCCGGTGGTGGTCTCCGGGCTGCCGAAGAACACGCCGATCTTTTCACGCAACTGGTTGATGAAAATGGCAGTGGTCTTCGACTGGCTAAGCCGCCCGGTGATCTTTCGCAGGGCCTGGCTCATCAAACGGGCCTGGAGACCGACATGGCTGTCGCCCATTTCGCCTTCGATTTCCGCACGTGGCACCAGGGCTGCGACGGAGTCGATCACGATGATGTCCAGGGATCCGGAGCCGATCAACATGTCCATGATTTCCAGTGCCTGCTCGCCGGTATCCGGCTGCGACACCAGCAGGGCGTCGGTGTCCACGCCAAGCTTCTTGGCATACTCCGGGTCCAGCGCGTGCTCGGCGTCGATGAAAGCAGCGATTCCGCCGTTGCGCTGGGCGCTGGCGACGGCGTGCAGCGCCACCGTGGTCTTACCTGAGGATTCCGGACCGTAAATCTCGACCACGCGGCCGCGCGGCAGGCCGCCGATGCCCAGGGCAGCATCCAAGGCGATCGAGCTGGTGGAGATCGTTTCGATGGGGGCGCGGGTGTCGTCGCCGAGACGCATCACCGAGCCCTTGCCGAACTGCTTGTCGATCTGCGCCAGCGCAGCTTCCAGTGCCTTCTCGCGGTCAGCTGGTGCGGCCATTGTTCACCTCAGTCTCTTGCGGC
>NZ_JBNHHB010000034.1:0-53951 GCF_059091905.1 Arthrobacter sp. Dra40 | reverse complement strand
CCGCCTCACACCCCTCGAATTTGAGACAATCGAAACCGGCCTTCAAGCCGCTTAGAAACCATCAACCCCGAGAGTCAACGAAACCCGGGGCAGTCCCACCGGTCGCGTGGCTGGAAGGTCAACAGATCATCCGGGGCGGGTGAGGTCTGACCGGTTCGGCACAGGGAATATTTGTAGGACTTGCAGTTCCGGCCAACAGGAGTCACACATGAAAGTCGGACCCGTTGAAGTCATGATCTGTGCGTTTCCGCGATCCGAGGTCGACGCAACCGTCATCGATGCCTTGAGGGAAGCCGTCAAGCCCGGTGCGGTGGCCATCATCGATCTGGTTTTGCTATCGAGAGACCAGTACGGAGTAGTGCACGTCCGTGATATGGAAGACCACCTTCAGGAGGCTTGGTCGGGCCTCGTAGATTATTCCCGGTTGCTGACGCTTCTCAGCGACACGGACCTTGAAGTCGCTGCCGAATCAATAGGAAACAACGAAACAGCATTGGTGCTAGCGCTGGAGCATCGTTGGGCGCAGCACCTTTCCGATGCCGTACAGGATTCAGGAGGGGTAACTACCCTATACGCGAGAATTCCGCATGACATAGTGGTCGCTGCCGTCGAAGCAGCCGGCATTTCCGCGACCTGAACCGAACAAAGAACCCGAGTAATTCTGATGACATTTGCGAGAAGCGGCCTACCCGGGCTGCTGGGAACCATAGCGAGATCTGCTGCCCTCTCGGGTGCAGCACGCGTAACAGCAGGTTCACTTGATGATCGTGTCCGTGCCCGCCGGGCATCAGAACTGCGGGCACCCAGTGTCCCGTCCGCTACCCCCGCTGGTAAAGAGTGGCTGGCTGATCAACTGGAGATACTTGCTGAACTGCACGCCGCCCACGTGTTGACTGACAAGGAATTCGCTGCCGCGAAAGCGAGGCTCCTGTCATGACCTTCGGGGGAGCGGCCCTTCTCCGCTTGCATCTGTAGACGTCCAACTGCGCGGCGCCCCGCCCATTTGGGCATCCCCGCGACGGCGTACGACCCAGGCGGATAAACCACCAAGAGGGCCGCTGACGCAGCGACCCAGACGGTCGGGAAGTGGGCTGCGGTCTTACGGCGAGGTGTGCCGAGTCTGGCTCCCGAATCGCCGGCCATTCTGCGCGGCGTCCAGACGGTCGTTGAGGGTGATGGCGGCGTCGATAAGTGCCAGATGAGTAAACGCTTGTGGAAAGTTGCCGATCTGCTCTCCGGTGGCAGCGATCTCCTCGGAGTACAACCCGACGTGGTTTGCGTAAGTCAGCATCTTGTCGAACGTTAATCGTGCTTCATCGAGCCGGTTGGACCGGGCCAAGGCATCTACGTAGAGGAACGTGCATAGTGAGAACGTCCCCTCCGAACCGCGCAGCCCGTCCGGGGAGGCGCTGGGGTCGTAGCGATAGACCAAGCTATCGGAGACGAGCTCTGTATCCATCGCCCGGAGGGTCGACTGCCACATGGGATCTTGTGGGGACACGAAGCCAACCTGAGGCATCTTCAGCAATGCGGCGTCCAGGACATTCTCTCCATACTGCTGGACGAAAGCCTGGCGTTCGCTGCTCCACCCCTTTTCCATGATCTGTTGGTAGATGGCGTCCCGTTCTGCTATCCACCGGGTGAGTGGCGCCGGCCGCCCGTGCGACGTCGCGAGTCGGATGCCACGGTCAAACGCGACCCAACACATGAGTCGTCCGTACGTGAAGTCTTTGCGCCCGCCCCGGGTCTCCCAGATCCCTTCTTCCGGCTGGTCCCAGTTATCGGCGAGCCAATTAAGCAATTCGGAGATGGCGAGCCACCCGGATTGTCCGATTCCGACGCCTGCGCCGTCGAGGTAGTAGACCGCATCGAGCGCTTCGCCGTAAATGTCCAGTTGGAGTTGGTCAGCGGCTCCGTTTCCAATCCGCACCGGGTAGGAGCCGCGGTAGCCTTTCCAATCCGCCAGGACTTCCTCGTGGAGGTCCGTGCTGCCATCAACGCGGTACATGATATCCAGCGGGTAGGAGCCTTCCTCCCGAGGCTCGGTAACGCGGTCGCGGAGCCAGTGGCTAAAGCCGACAGCCTCATCGACGAATCCCATGCGAAGCAGCGCGTGAACCGAGAATGATCCATCGCGGACCCAGGTGAATCTGTAGTCCCAGTTGCGTTCACCGCCGATCTCTTCCGGAAGACCGGCTGTGGGGGCAGCCACCAAGCTTCCGCTGGGCGCATAGGTCAGCAGCTTCAGCGTGATAGCCGACCGCTCCAGGACCGCGCGCCACCGTCCTGTGTAGGTGGACTGACTGAGCCAGTTTTGCCAAAAGTGTGCGGTGTCGTCGGCCAACTGCTGTGCCTGCGCCGGTCGCATCACCGTGGGGGCAACATCCGGGCCCGTTTCCAGCACGACCCCACGCATTTGACCTTCCTCAAGGTCGAGGACGGCCCGCAGCATACCTTCGTCGGAGGATACAGAACGACCTAGCCTTTCGTCGTCCTCCTCACGAATGAGGCTGAGGCTTAGGCGTGTCTCGCCTGCGTCGAAGACCGCGCCGGAATCAGTGAGACTCAGCTCATGGCTCTGCCGTCCGTAGTCGAATCGGGGAGCAACCTCGATCTCGAACGAGATCCTCCCGCGAACGCATCGGACCATCCGCACAAGCCGGTGCTGCTGACTGGGGGCAGTGCCCGTGGTGGGAATCATGAAGTCGGTAAGTTCTCCGACCCCTGCTTCAGTCAGAAAACGCGTAATCAGGATTGCTGTATCGGGGAAATAGAGCTGCTTCGTTGCGAATGCTTTCTCGCGGGGTCGCGTGGTGAAGTGGCCTCCGTGCTCATGATCCAGCAAGGAGGCGAAGATGCTGGGCGAATCGAAGCGTGGGCTGCAGAACCAATCCAGAGTGCCGTCTGTGGCAACCAGCGCCGTCGTCTGCAGATCACCGATAAGACCATGATCGGCGATCAGTGGGTGTGTGTTCATGACGGAGACCTATTCTTCAGATAATGGAGACCGTTCTGACGGCGGATGCTGAAAGGACAGGAAAGGTTTGGCGGCAGCATTTCGTCAGGCTGGATCGTGGTGACTCTCAATTAATGTTGTGGGCGCCCGCGGCCCGTGTCATCATCCCCAAAGGATGAGCAACCACTTAAGTCCCATGAAGCTGTTGGGGGAGCCGAACGCACTAATCCTCCTCATCGGCGACCGTCACTGACAACATCAGAATCAGGACGCTGCCCACGTGCATGGCGGGATGTTGGGAACGGCAAACATTGTCCGGGTTTCTGAGGTGGGTCCGGCTGCTCGGGGCGCTTCAGACTCGGAGCCATTCGACGTCTATGGCCAAAGGCCCCTTGTCTCAGGTCACCTAGGAGCCAATCGAGATGCTGCTCCGACCGGTGGACGGCGACCACTACGCATTGTCTAGCTGGCCGTGGCCAGATCATGCCAGCCATGGGGATCGCCTTTGAACGTCGCTTAAAGCCGGCACTGTGGCACTGCGACGGTAGCAAGTCAGTGCGCCAGTTGCCGCGCCCGTCAATGGGGGCGTTTCGGTGAGGTTATGTCGGCTCGGAACCGGCCGGAGGCAGGTCCGGGTTGAGGTCCTCAAGCCGCGGGTCCTCGGCGGTCCAGACCTGCAACACGGCCCACGCAACTGCGGCCAACGGAACGGCCAGCACCGCGCCGATGATGCCGGCCAGGATCGTGCCGGCGGTCAGCGAAAACAGGATTACCAACGCATGCAGCTTCAGTGACCTGGCCATCACGATCGGTTGCAGCAGATGGTTTTCCAGTTGGTTGACTGCGACGACGATGATGACCACGATGACGGCGATAATTGGACCTCGGGTCACGAGCGCTACCAGTACGGCCAGCACGCTGGCAACCGTGGCTCCCACAAGCGGAATGAAGGCACCGAGGAAGACGATCATGGCCAGCGGGATGGCCAGCGGGACCTGCAGCACCAGCAGGCCAATGCCGATTGCCGTTGCGTCGATCAGTGCAATGATGGCCGTTCCCCGTACGTAGCTGCCCAGCACCTCGAGCGTGCGCTTGCCAGCACGGCGCAGTTTGGCTTCCCGCGGGCCGCTGAACGGACGTAACAGGAAGTTCCAGATTTTCGCCCCGTCTTTGAGGAAGAAGAAAAGGACAATAACCATCAGTGCGGTGCCCGCAAAAAACTCAGTGGCCGCCGACAAGCCCGACAGCGCGCTGGACCGGGCTTGGGCGCTAGTGGCGAAATCGATCAAGGCCTGGCGTCCTTGTGCCAGTTGCTCCTGGCTGATCGGAAACGGCCCATTCAGCAGGAATGAATCGAGTTGATCGAGCCCGGAGGAGGTGGCGGCAACCAGTTCATTCAACTGGCTGCGCACCGCCAGGACAATAACGGTTCCCGTCACCGCCAGAACCACCAGCAAGCCCAGGAAGGACAGAAGCGTTGCCGGTACGCCTGGCAGACCCGCACGGCGCAGCAGGTTCACCAACGGGCCGATCGCTGCGGACAGTATCAGCGCGATCAGTACCGGAATCAGCAGCAGGCTGACTCGTAACAATCCATACACCGTAAGACTGACGAGAGTCAGGATCAGCAGGATCTGCGCGCAGCGGCTGCCCGCGCGTCCGAGCGTATCCTGCCATGCGCTGCCCGCCTGCTGGGACGTGGGGATGCGCGAGGATGGTGACATGCTGGGTTCCCTCCGTTGGTGGAAACCCGGATTTTCCGCGTTCTAGTCGCGGGGGTCCGGGTTGAACTCCTCTAGCAGCGCGCCCAGGCGGGCGTCCGGCACGCCGCCTTAGAGCGGGTCCTAAGTGTCTTTCCACGGGCCGGTCCGAATCAGTGTCAACGACGGCATGGCTCAGCGGCACTGCGACAACGCCCTCATCGGGAAGGACGGTTTCGTCGCCGTGGATGTTCCGCTCGGGGTCCGTCAGATTCAGGCCGTCTTCCGGGCGGATCTCTTCGCTCATCGTGGCCTCCTGCGATCGTTGATGCGCTGACGGCGGCTTAGGCTGACAACATAGTCCGAACTCGCCGACAGGGAAACAGGTAGCTTGTCCGGAAGGGAGTAGAACCGGTGGTTTCGGGAAGCAACGGGGCAGCGCTATGGGAAGAGAATCACGTTCAGGATCTCGGCCGCAGCGACGGCGGTCCTCAGCACGGCTGCCTGTCTGCTCCGCGACATGGGTAGATGGCGGGATGGCTGGATGGTTCCAACTCGGCCGTCAAGTGAGTATCACCCGGCCGGAATGATTTTCTGACGTTGCATAAAAGCGACCACCGGTGGCGAACCGGGTGTATTTTTGTTCCTTTCCCGCCGGTGATCAGCCCGGGCCGAGGACCCAGCCAGCATCTGCACCCGATGATTCCCGGGCCAGCAGGACGAACGGTGGAGGGTGCACGGGAGGATTGTGAGTGACGAACCGTCCGGTTTCTGCGGTGGCTCCGGCTGCTCGGGGCGCTTCAAAACGGAGTCATTCGACTTGTAGAGAGAAAGCCGCCGTTGCCTCAGCACACTGAGGAGCCAATCGAGACTCTGCTCCTACAGGTGGGTGGCGAACAACATGCGGACCTAGCCTAGGCGACTGGCTAGTTGTCAGTCGCCTAGCGGGGCCGGCACCAGGCTGGACTCCCAGAGTCGGGCGGGGATGAAATTTAGTCCCGTCGCTTGGCGTAGTCGGCGTAACCCGCCCAGTCGATGACCACGCATTGCTCGTCGCCGATGACCCAGGCATCATGGCCCGGGGGTACAGACATGTAGTCGCCGGCGGCAAACTCGCTTTCTTGGCCGTCGTCCATGACGATCTTCATCCGTCCGGACAGCACATAGCCAGCGTGGCTGGCTTGGCAGCTGTCCGTCTTGGCGATCGGCTTCACGTGCTTGGACCATTGCCAGCCGGGTTCGAAAACGCCCCGCCCCACGCCGCCGGCCTCAAGATTGACCAGATCAAGCTTTCCCATGCCTTCCTCGAAAGGACGGGTTTCCTCGGGTTCGTCCAGACTCTTGCGGATCATGCCAGCCATGAGGATCTCCTTTGAACCAAAAGGTGTGATGCTCAAAGTGTGGCAGCGTCCCGGGAGGGGGTCAACGCGCCGGAATTCTTCGGTCGGTCCCACCTCTGCCGCCTGCCCTTTGACGACGACACTCCAGGCCTGATGGGTGCGGCTATTGATGTGGTCGGCTTCCAGTGCCACCGGTTTTCCCATCAACGCCGCTGACAGTTTTGTGCCTGGCGCAGTGCGGAAACGATGGTCTCGTGGTCGGTCCGGAACTTGAGCGGAAACAACTCCGGGTGGTCGTCTACCCACACGGCGAGACGGCCCAGCGCAACACCTCGAAGCAGCCGCCAGCAGTCGTCTGCTCCCAGGACCTCGGTGGTGGGCGGTGAGGGCTTGTTCTCCATGGCGGCGAGCCTACTCGGTCAGCGGACAAGGCTTATTGCATAGGGTCCTCCGGGTCGAAGTCGTCCAGCGACGCACCCGGGCGCTCGTCCGGCACGCCGCCTTCGAGCGGGTCGGACAGGGTTTCGTCCACCGGCCGCTCGGAGTCTGTGTCGACCCCGGCGTCCACTAGGTCCGGCGGGACCGCATCCACGCCTTCATCGGGAATGACCGGGTCTTCGCCCTGGACATTCAACTCCGGATCCGGCAGGTTCTGCTCGTCTTCGGGACGGTTCTGTTCACTCATCGCGGCCTCCTTCAACTGTTGATCCAACCGGTTAGTGTGCCAACATAGCCCGAACGCTTGCCGAGGGAAATAGGTCGGAGCCCGAATCCGCTGCCGGAGGTGGAAGAGGACCGCGGAACTGTGCTGGCACTGACGTCCAGGCAGGGACGGACGCCGGCCTCCCGCGGCTATTGTCCTCGCGTCGCGGTCTGCCGGCGCTTGGGAAAGGGGATTACGTCCAGGTCCCGTGCAATAACGACGGCGGTGTTCCCCGCACGGGCGCGGGCCTGCTCACCGAGCGGGATCAAGTCCCCGTAACGCGATGAGAAGTGCGTGAGTACCAGCATGCCCACCTCGCCGCCGGCGGCGAGGTCGCCTGCCTGTCCCGCCGTGAGGTGGCGGTACTGCGCTGCCAGCGCGCCGTCGTCGTCGCTGAAGGTGGACTCCGCCACCAACAGGTCCGCTCCGTCCGCGAGTTCTTCCGCGCCGGCGCACACCGCAGTGTCCATGACGAAGGCGAACCGCTGGCCGGGCCGCGGCACGCTGACATCTTCCAGCCGCACACCGTTCAGGGTCCGCTGGTAAAGCAGGCGTCCAACGTCGGGGCCGGCAATCCCGGCGGCAGCGAGCCGCTCGGGCAGCAGGGTGCGGCCGGCGGGCTCCGTCAGTCGGTAGCCGTAGGCCTCAATCCGGTGGTCCAGGGGGCGTACTTCGAGGCCATCCGCAATGGCGCCGGCCGCGCCGTGCGGGTGCAGGTGCAGGTCCAGTCCCGGGGAGGCGAGCGAGACCAGCGCCCGGACCACGTCCTCGCCGGAGGCGGGGTAATGCAGATGGACCGGATGCTCGACCCCATCCAGGACCATGCGCGAAAGCACGCCCGGCAAGCCGTAGCAGTGGTCGCCGTGCAGATGCGTGAGGCAGATGCGGGTGATCCGGCTGGCCGAGACGCCGGCCAGGATCATCTGCCGCTGCGTGCCCTCGCCCGGATCGAACAGCAATCCCTCGCCGTCCCAGCGCAACAGGTAACCGTTGTGATTGCGGGTCCGGGTGGGGACCTGGGAGGCGGTGCCGAGGACGACGAATGCGCGCATGGCTCCGAGTCTGCCACCGCGCATTGCCGCGTGTAGGCCGGGCTGGGAAAATATCAACAACGCCCGTGGCTGCGCAGCCGGGCTAAGGCTCTACGGAGGTGGTGAGGGACAGATGGGCAGGACATCCGGGGACAACGGCCGGCGGATGGAACGCGCCGCCGAGTTGCGCGCCGCGCGGGAACAAGGCCCGACTGGCCCGGAGGACGCCGAACAGACCGCGGCGGACGAGGAGAAGCAGCGGAAAATCCGGGAGCTGGACACCTCCCGGCGCGCGGACTACCTGGTCCGGGAGGCGATGGCCCGCGGCGACTTCGACGACCTGAAATATGCGGGCAAACCGATTCCGAACCTGGGCAATGGATACGACCCCGACTGGTGGCTCAAGGGGTTGATCGAGCGCGAGCACCTGACCGGGCTGGGCCCGGAAGCCCTGCTGTTGCGCACCGAGGACGCCGAACTGGATGGCCGGCTGGACCAACAGGTTGCGGAACGGCAGGTGCGCGAGATCTTGGAGGACTTCAACGCCAGGGTCATCAACGCGCGGCGCCAGTTGCAGGGAGGCCCACCGGTCATCACCAAGACCCGCGACCTGGAGTACGAAGTGGAACGCTGGCGCGAGCGCCGCGTGGCCAGGGCCGCCGCAGCGGCGGATGAAGCGCCGGAGCCCGAGCCGAAGCGTCATTGGTGGCGCCGGATCTGGGACGTCACCGAGTAGGTTTTTGCAGCGCTACTGTCGGCCGCCGACCGAAAGCGGCTGCAGCCCGGCCAGTTCCTTCTTGACCTGTCGCTTGGCGACGACACGGAACCCTGCTTGCAAGTAGCGGTCACGCACGCCTCGCTCGGAGCGGAAGAGCGCCCAGCCGCGCTTGAGCAGGAACGGCAGCGGTTTGCGCTGCTCGCGGAGGTCGCGCACCAGCCGGCGCACCGCCGTCGTGAGGGGAGGGACCTTGATGAAGACTGCGTCCACCTCCACCCCGAGGCCGCGCAACGGGGCCAGCACGGCATCGGCGAAGATGCCCTCGGCGATCACCGGGCCTTCGGCGAGAGACACGGTGCGATGACCGGTGTAGCTGGAGGTGGCGATGGAGTAGTTGGGGATCTCGGTCCGCCCGGTCTGCAGCAATTGCACCATCGCGCGGGCCGCGGCGCCGCTGTTCCAGGTCCCGGGATGGTCCCAGTCGATCTCTCCGTAAGGCGTTTGCGGCAGCGGGGTAGCCGCGGTGTGCTCGCCGATCTCCCGGTAGAACCCGTCGAGCTCCACGTGCGGGCGGCCGAACCGGGCCGCCAGATAGGACTTGCCGGAACCGGAGGCGCCGCCGAGCAAAATGAGCGGGGTTTGGGGAGAAGGCACATCGCTATTATTCCGTGTCCGGGTCGTAAGCCGGCCGCGCCGTAAGATGGCAGGGGTATTCCGCCCCGGCCGGAAGCGCCGAGCAGCACGTTGAGGAAGCAGGCATCACGTTGGAGCAGTCACCGCAGACCGCTGGCGGACTGGAATGGGTCAAGCAGCCGGAATCGTTCGGTGCGGAAGCGGACCTGCAGTACGGGCTGGAACTGCTGGCCGCCGCCAAGCAGGGACGTCTCGGCCCCACCATGCGCGTCTACCGTCCGGCGCCTACGGTGGCGTTTGGCCAGCGCGACGCCCACCTGCCCGGCTTTGAAGAGGCAGCACGGCGTTGCCGCGAACTCGGTTTCGAGCCGCTGGTGCGCAAGGCAGGAGGCCGTGCCGCGGCGTACCACGAAGGCTGCCTGATACTGGACCACGTGGAGCCGCTGGCCGACGCCATTGCCGGCGCGAAGAAGCGCTTTAGCCAGTTCGGCGAGCTCATCGCTTCAGGCCTGCGCGATGCGGGACTGCTCGCCGCCGTCGGCGAAATCCCGGGGGAGTACTGCCCCGGCGAGTTCAGCATCCACGGCGCACACGCGGTTGACCCGCTGCGCCGGGTCAAGCTGGTGGGGACCGCGCAACGGGTAGTCGCCGGTGCCTGGCTGTTTTCCTCGGTGGTGGTGGTGCGGGATTCGGCTCCGCTGCGCGAGGTGCTGACGGCCAGCTACGACGCACTGGGACTGGACTGGGACCCGGCAACCGCCGGTTCGGCCGAAGACCTGGTGCCCGGGCTGAACGTCGCCATGGTTGAACGGTCGCTGCGGGCGGTCTACTCGGACCAGGCGGCGGTGCGGGACGGGGCGTTCGGCGAGCTGCTGGCCCGGGTGCCGGCGCCCGTTGTAGTCCGGGTGTAGCCAGCCTAGTCTGGAAGGGACTTCGAGTCCCGGCACACGGCGGAGGCACACCATGGACGGGCCAGCGCAGCACGGTCCGCATACTCTGAACGATGTACTGGACCGGCCACTGCGTGATCTGCGGATCTCCGTGACCGACCGGTGCAACTTCCGCTGCGTCTACTGCATGCCCAAGGAAATCTTCGGGCGCGACTTCGTTTTCCTGCCGAAAGACCAACTGCTCAGCTTCGAGGAGATCACCCGGGTGGCCCGGATAGCGGCCGCACAGGGCGTGGAAAAGATCCGGCTGACCGGCGGCGAACCGCTGCTGCGGCGGGGGATCGAAAATTTGGTGGCCGGGCTCGCAGAACTGCGCACTCCCGAAGGCCGCCCGCTGGACCTGGCGATGACCACGAACGGTTCCGTGCTGGCCCGCAAGGCGGCGGTTCTCAAGGCGGCCGGGCTGTCCCGGGTAACGGTCTCGCTCGACTCCGTCGATGACGCCACCTTCCGGCAGATGAACGACGTCGACTACCCCGTGGCCACGGTGCTGGAGGCAATCGAGGCCGCGGCCGCCGTCGGGCTTGGCCCGGTCAAGGTGAACATGGTGGTCAAGCGCGGAATGAACGACGGCGGCGTCCTCGCGATGGCGCGCCACTTCCGCCATACGGGGCACATCGTGCGGTTCATCGAATACATGGATGTCGGTTCCACCAACGGCTGGAACCTGGAGCAGGTGGTCCCCTCCGCCGAGGTGGTGCGGCGGATCGATGCCGAACTCCCGCTGGAACCGCTGGCTCCCCGCTACGCGGGCGAGACCGCGACGCGCTTCAGGTACCGGGACGGCGGCGGCGAGATCGGGACGATTTCCAGTGTCACGCAGGCGTTCTGCCACGGCTGCACCCGGGCCCGGCTGAGTACCGACGGGAAGCTGTTCACCTGCCTGTTCGGCACCGGCGGCACCGACCTGAGGGCTTTGCTGCGCGGTGGCGCCAACGACGACGAACTGGCCGGCGTGCTCGCCGGCGTGTGGCGCCGCCGGACGGACCGCTATTCGGAGCTGCGCAGCGCCGAGACCGCGGGCGTTGACCCCCGTTCCGGCGGCGCTCCGGCCCAGGCAGGTGCCCCGCCGGCGACCGGCTGGCCCGGGCGGAAAGTGGAGATGCACTACATCGGCGGCTGATACAGACTTATCCACATCGGCGGATTCGCCGGTGCCGTTGGAGCAGACGCGCCTGCAGACTGGCTGGACAAGTCAATCCATCGGCAAGAGGAGCCCGTGGTGTGCGATATCTGCAATGGCATGACCCATCGGGAGGCCAGGGAGAAGACGCTCCGAACCATCGACAGGTACGGCTGGCAATGCATGATTGTCGAGGGGGACACCGACAACACCGCTTTTGGCTACACCATCGGGCTGACCCAGGTGCAGCATCCCGAAATACTGCTTACCGGACGGACCTTGGCGGAGACCCACGCCATTCTCAGCCTCTTGACGCACCGGGTGCTCCACCATGGCCGCACCCTGGTGGCCGGGATGGAAGTACCGCTGCGGCCGCGGAAAGTGGCGCTGGCCCGGATTGAGCGGCCGGAGAATGTGCTCCTGGTCGCGGCAGATATTTACAAGGGCCGGCTACGCGGCCTGCAGGCCATCTGGGCCGACAAGGAAGGGCTGTTTCCGTGGCAGCAGGAGGTCCCGGACGTGCTGACCCAGCCCCTCTATGGAACACCGCCCGTGCTCAGGCCGAAGCCGGGTTGAGCACGGGCGGTGTATTTGAGCGGGCCGTTCTCAGTGCCCGCGGGCAATCCATTCGTCCAGTTGCGGTGCCTCGGCGCCGATGCTGGTGGCATCGCCGTGGCCGGTGTTCACCGTGGTCTCGGCCGGCAGCGTCAGCAGCCTGTCCTTGATCGACTCGATGATCGTCTCGAAGCTGGAGTAGCTGCGTCCGGTGGCGCCGGGGCCGCCGTTGAACAGCGTGTCGCCGCTGAACAGCACGCCCGCAGACTCCAGATGGAAGCAGACCGAGCCGGGGGAATGGCCCGGGGTGTGGATGGCCTTCAGCTGCGCTCCCGCGACCTCGAACGTATCTCCGTCCTTGATCGAGTGGTCCGGCGTGCTGTCCGGGAAGACCGTGTCCCAGAGCATCCGGTCGTCGTCGTGCAGGTACACCGGTGCCTTCACCAGGTCCCGGAATTCGCCGACGGCGCGGATGTGGTCGTCATGGCCGTGGGTCAGCAGGATGGCCTTCACGGTCCGGGAACCGACAGCGGCGGCGATGGCCTGCGGGTCGTGAGCCGGGTCGATGACGAACACCTCGGCGTCGTCACCGACGATCCAGACGTTGTTGTCCACGTCCCAGGTGCCGCCGTCCAGCGAGAAGGTGCCGGAAGTGACTAGGTTTTCGATCGTGGCGCTCATGCGACCTCCACCACCGAACGCAGGACCTTGCCGTCGTGCATCTTGTCGAAGGCGGCCTCCACATCATCCAGCGTGATCCGCTCGGTGACGAAGGCGTCCAGGTCCAAGTTGCCCTGCTTGTAGTGGCTGACCAGCATGGGGAAGTCGCGGGAGGGCAGGCAGTCGCCGTACCACGAGGACTTCAGCGAGCCGCCGCGGCCGAACACATCCAGCAGCGGCAGTTCGAGCTTCATATCCGGCGTCGGGACGCCCACCAGTACCACGCGGCCGGCCAAATCGCGGGCGTAGAAGGCCTGCTTGTAGGTCTCCGGGCGGCCCACTGCTTCAATGACGACGTCGGCGCCGTTGCCACCGGTCAGCGCCCGGATGGCCTCCACCGGGTCCTGCTCCTTGGAGTTGATGCCGTGCGTGGCACCCAGGGACTTGGCCAGTTCTACCTTGTTGTCGTCGATATCCACCGCGATGATCGTGGTGGCACCGGCCAGTTTGGCACCGGCGACGGCGGCGATGCCAACCCCGCCGCAGCCAATCACGGCGACGGATTCGCCGCGCTTGACCTCACCGGTATTGATGGCGGCGCCAATGCCGGCCATCACACCGCAGCCGAGCAGGCCCACCGCGGCCGGATCGACGTCGTCGTCCACCTTGGTGCACTGGCCGGCGGCAACCAGGGTCTTCTCGGCAAAGGCGCCGATGCCCAGCGCCGGGGAGAGTTCGGTGCCGTCCTCCAGCGTCATCTTCTGCGTGGCGTTGTGGGTGTTGAAGCAGTACTGTGCCTGGCCGCGCTGGCAGGCCCGGCATTCACCACAGACGGCGCGCCAGTTCAGGATCACGCGGTCGCCGGGGACCAGGTTGGTCACGTCCGGGCCCACGGCGCTGACCACGCCGGTGGCCTCGTGGCCGAGCAGGAACGGGAAGTCGTCGTTGATCCCGCCCTGCTTGTAGTGCAGGTCCGTATGGCAGACGCCGCAGGTGAGGATGTCCACCAGCGCCTCGCCCGGACCCGGGTCCGGCACCAGGATGGTTTCGATGGAGACCGGCGCATTCTTTTCCAGGGCCACTACTGCCCGTACCTTGTGAACCATGCGGGAGTGATTCCTTCCTAGCGAAGTCTGGCGGGGCCGTCGTCGGCCACCCTGCCCATCCTAGGAAGAAAACAGGGGCGCCACAATTTCCAAAACGAATGTTATGAAAACTGTGGCGCCCTCGATGCCTGCGGTTCGAATTCCGCCGGTGGAGCCTGCGGCTGCTAGACGCCCAGGCGCTCCTTGACCAGTGAGAGCGGCGGGTTCGTGGCGCTGCTGCCATCCGGGAAGAGCAGGGTGGGAACCGTCTGGTTTCCGTCGTTGAGCTTCTCGACCAGCTCGGCGGTGCCCGGGACCTCTTCGATGTTGATCTCGGTGTAGGCGATGCCCTGCGCATCGAACTGGGTCTTCAGGCGACGGCAGTACCCGCACCAGGTGGTGGAGAACATGGTGACGGTTCCGGCAGCAGGTGTGTAATCCAAGGTGGCTCCTTCTGGTGTGAAAGCTTGTGTACATGTCAACGTCGCGCCGGCCGTGGTCATTCCCGGCGCTGAGCGTTGCCGCGGACTGTTCGGGCCGGTGGCCTTCGTTCCGGCCCGCGGGCGAGATCCCAGGATGCCACGAAAGGCAGGGAACTGTGCCTGCCCTGCGCCGCCTGAATCCGCGGTACTGGACCATAATGGAGGCATGTGTGGCAGATACGTCATGGCGCGGGGAACCGGCGACCTAGTGGCTTCGTTCGACGTCGATGAGTCCTACGTTGAAGAAATCCAGCCTTCGTACAACATTGCACCGACGGACGAAGTCCCCCTGATCATCGACCGCAGGGGGCCCAGCGGCGATGGAGTATCCAGAAAACTCATCATGGCCCGGTGGGGCCTGGTACCCCCGTGGGCTAAGGATCCTCGATCCGGCGCACGACTGATCAACGCACGCATGGAGACCGTGACGGAAAAACCCTCGTTCCGAAAGGCTGCGGCCAGAAAGCGCGGATTGCTGGTTGCGGATGGGTACTTTGAATGGCAAAAGACCCCCGACGGCAAAATACCGACCTATCTGCATGGCGAACGCGAAGAGATGCTGGCCTTCGCGGCTCTCTTCGAGAATTGGCCGGACCCAGCCTTGCCGGAAGATCATCCGGAGAAGTGGCTGCGGACCTGCACCATCATCACCACGCAAGCTTCCGATTCGCTCGGGCACATCCATGACAGAACGCCGCTGATCGTCCCCAGTGACCTTTTTTCGGACTGGCTGGATCCGGAAACAACATCGGAGGCCGATGTGCAACAGCTGCTGGATGCTATGCCCGAACCGCATCTTGTTCCGCGGCGGGTCAGTTCCAAGGTCAACAATGTGCGCAACAACGGGCCCGATCTCATCGCCGAGGCAGCATAGCGCTGGCTCGGCCGTTCGGAGACGTGATTTCTCGACGGCCGCGCCGGAACAATTCCGCCGAACTTATTGTGCGCCGGCCCTCGCTGCTGGAAGCTGGGGGAGAGTAGCCGGACCCAGCCGCTTTAGGGCGTCTGTGGGTATGTGGGGGAGGAACCGATGACGGGAAAGTTTGTTGCCAGTTCGACGACGACCATCGCGGCACAGCCCGATCGTGTCTGGTCGGTGATTACCGACCCCGAAGCCATCAAGGGGTTCATGTTCGGTACCGAGGTCGAGACGGACTGGAGCATCGGTGGGCCCATCCGCTGGCGGGGTGAATGGGAAGGCAAGGCCTACGAAGACAGGGGCCGGGTGCTGGAGTTCGAACCGGGCAGGCGGCTGGTCGTGACACACTTCAGCCCGCTGACCGGGCAAGAGGACGCGCCGGAGAACTACCACCGCCTCACTTGGACGCTGGAGGAAGTTCCCGGCGGGACCGAGTTCACACTGTCGCAAGACAACAATGCCACTGCCGAAGCGGCCGAGCACTCCAAGCTGATGTGGGACAAGCTGGTGGGCGATGTGAAGGACCTGGCCGAGCAAGGCTAGGCAAGGGGGCCGCGGACGTCCCGCTGCCGCCATGCGGCGACATTGATGAGATGGCAGCGGTCTTGGCCCTGCTCGGATCTAGGGCGTAGTAGCGGCAAGCCAGGGAACTGCGGCAGGCTGAGGGCACCCCCTCCACGCTCTGATTTTGTCAGTGCCCGCCCCTACTCTTGATCTTGGATTCGAACACATATTCGAATAGAATAAGAGGGTCAAGTTCTTTGGCAGGCGTGTTGGCGCAGGGGCGCATGCTGCGGACTCTGACCCGTTGTCCAGATGAAAGGTGGCTGGCACATGGGTGTTTTCAGCGAAGCTGTCGAAGTTGTTTGTTCCCCTGCCGGACAGCCGCTGCGGCTGCGGTGGCAGGGCAGGAGCTACCGGATCGTCGCAGAACCTGTGCGTTGGTATGAACGCCGCAATTGGTGGGCGGAAGAACTGCGGGCAGAGCGGGGCAGGGGAGCCGGGCTGGTGGACCATGAGATCTGGCGTGTTCAGGCACGGCTGAACGGCAGGTCGCAGATCCGTACCTTGGATCTTTCCCATCAGGTGGATGCCGATCGCTGGCGACTGATCCGTGTCCATGATGCCGTCCGTGAACTGAGCGCATGAGCGCAGACCCGCAGTATTTATTCGCCTCGGTTTTCGCGGCAGCCTGCCGGATAACGATCCTGTGCCTTGAATAAGGCGTTTGGAATGACCAATGAGCTTTTCCCATCTGCATGTATCCACGGCGTTCAGCGCCCACTACGGTGTCTCCTGGCCTGATGAATTGGCCGGCGCAGCCGCTTCCTTCGGAGCGGACGCTTTGGCCTGCACAGACCGGGACGGACTTTACGGAACGGTCAAGCACCTCAAGGCATGTCTGGCCGCGGGGATTGATCCGATAGTCGGCGTGGATCTGGCAGTCCAGGACGACGGCGGCCGGGACACCGGGCGCGTTGTGGTGTTGGCGCATGGCGGAAGCCAAGGCAGCGGCTACCATGCGCTCTGCCGCCTGATTTCCGCGGCGCATGACGGTACGGCAGGCAGCGGGCGGGGAAGCAGGCACCGGACGCCCGGGGTGACGCTGGAACAACTCGCCCGGCATGCCGGTACTCCGGACGGCGGACCTGCCCTCACGGTGCTGTTGGGTCCGATGTCCGAGGTCGGTCAGGCGTTGCGCCGCCGCAGCTATGCCGAAGCGCGGCGGCTGGCCGGACACTGGCGCACCGTCCTGCCAGTTGGATCGTTGGCAATGGAGATCGTTTCCCACCTCAGTGCACCCGGCGAGAACCTGAGCACCGCCCATGCTGTGCGCATGCTCAACCTTGCCGGGGAGCTGAAGATTCCAGCAGTGCTGACCAATGCGGTGCGCTACTGCGAAGAGGACGGAGCAGCCACCGCAGATGTGCTGGACTCGGCTAGGGCTTTGACGGCCTTGTCCAAACTGCCTGACCTGCAGCCCAGTGCCCAGGGCTGGTTGAAATCCCCTGCCCAGATGCACGCGCTGGCGCGGGAGATCGTTCAGGCCGCCGGTGGCGGAAGCCGGGACGTGCACCGCCTGCTGTCCATGACGGAAGCCGTGGCGGACCGGTGCCGGATGGACCCTTACCAGGACATGGGCTTCAAGCATCCAGTGGTCCCTGAAGCCTCGGTCATCGGGATCGATGGGGAACCCATGACCGAGCTGCTCCAGCGCTGTGAAACCGGCATCGCCGAACGGTTTGGCGGAATATCCGGACGGGCGGAACAGGGGCTGCGGGACCGGTTGGCACATGAGCTGGGCATCATCTCCCGGCTGGGCTTCGCCTCCTACTTCCTGACAGTTGCCGAAGTATCGCGAATGATCACCGGCATGGGCGTTCGGGCCTCGGCCCGAGGCTCCGGGGCCTCCAGCCTGGTGAACTATCTGCTCTACATCAGCCACGTAAACCCGCTGGACCACGGGCTGATCTTTGAACGTTTCCTCTCCCAGGACCGCTCCACCCTGCCGGACATAGACATTGACGTGGAAAGCGCAGAACGGCACAACGTCTACCAGAAAATCTTCGACCGATTCGGCAGCGAGCGGGTCACCCTGATGAGCATGCAGAACGGCTACCGTGCCCGCGGCGCGGTCCGCGACGCCGGCCTGGCACTTGGCCTGCCGGAGGATGAGATCTCCGGCATCGCCAAACAGCTTTGGCGGTTCTCCGCGCGCAAATTCCGTGAAGCGATGGCGGAGAAGCCGGAACTGCGCGCGTTTTCGGCCCAGGTGGAGCAGAACCAGCAACTGGATCTGCTGGTGGACCTGACCGAACGGCTGGACCGGCTGCCCCGGCATATCTCCATGCATCCTTGCGGGGTGATCCTGGGCGACACCTCGTTGCTGGACCGTACCCCCACCCAGCCCAGCGGACTGGGACTACCGATGAGCCAGTTCGACAAGCACGATATGGATCCGATGGGCATGCTCAAACTGGACGTGCTGGGTGTGCGGATGCAGAGCTCGATGGCTTACGCGCTCGCCGAAATTACCCGCATCCATCCAAACAAGGAAGCGGTGACAGCAGCCGGAAAACACCCGGTGGGCGAGGACGGGGAAGGGCCCGGCTACATTGCCGCGGACGGGACAATCAACCTGGAACAGGTCCCGCTGGACGACGAACCGACCTACGAACTGATCCGCAGCACCCACACTCTGGGGTGCTTCCAGATTGAATCCCCGGGCCAGCGTGAACTGGTGGGCAAGATGGCGCCACGGGACTTCAACGACCTGATCATCGACATTTCGCTGTTCCGGCCCGGCCCCATGCAATCTGACATGGTCCGCCCGTTCCTGGAGCAGCGCCACGGCTGGGCTCCGGAGCGCTTCCCGCATCCGGACCTGATCCCGGTTCTAAAGGAAACCCATGGCGTGACTGTCTTCCATGAACAAGTCCTGCGGACCTTTGACGTCTTCACCGGCTGCGGGCTGGCCAAGGCGGACGAATTCCGCCGGCTGCTGGGCAATGAGGAAGCCGAACCGGCAGTGGAGGATTATTTCCGCAAAGCTTCGCTGGACCGGGGCTACCCGCCGGACGTAGTGGATACGGTCTGGACTACCTTGAAATCCTTTGGCAGCTTCGGCTTCTGCAAAGCCCATGGGGCCGCCTTCGCCGTCCCCACCTACCAGACCGCGTGGTTGAAAGCCCACCATCCGGAGGCGTTCCTCGCCGGGCTCTGGGAGCACGACCCGGGGATGTACCCAAGGCGGCTGTTGGTGGCCGAGGCGCGGCGGCTCGGCATCCCGATCCTGCCGTTGGACATCAACCGCAGCACTGACCGCTACCGGGTGGAACGCGTTTCTTCCGGTACAGGAGAAAAGCTGGGCATCCGACTCAGCCTTGCCGGCATCTACGGGCTCTCTGCTGCCGAACTCCAGCGCATTGTCGCCGGGCAGCCTTACGAATCGCTGGCCGATCTGCGGGCCCGGGGCAAGGTCAGCAAACCTGCACTGAAACGCCTGGCCCAGCTGGGAGCCTTCGACGAACTGAGCCGGGCAACCGGCCAGCGCGGCGGACGTACTGCAAGCAGGACGGATCTGGTGTATCACTTGGACCAGCCGGCCGCACGCCCGGTGCCCAAGCGCTACCAGCCCACCGAAGGCCAGCTGTCCCTACCGCTGGGGGACATGGAACTGCGCAATCTGGTCCCGGTCTTCCCAGAACCGACGGCGGTAGACATGGTGCGCACCGAGCTGGACTTGCTCTCGATCGACGCCAGCTCCCACTTGATGGAAAGCTACGCGCCGCTGCTGGCAAAACTAGGTGTCACACCGGCCAAGGATCTGCTGGGTCTGCGCAACGGAAGCGAGGTGATGGTGGCCGGCATCCGGGTCGCCACCCAAACCCCGCCCATGCGCGGCGGCCGCCGGGTGGTTTTCATCAGCGTGGACGACGGGACCGGATGTGTAGACGCCACCTTTTTCCAGGAGGCACAGGAACGCTCCGGCTCGCTGCTGTTCGGGACCGAGCTGCTGCTCATCCGTGGACTCACCCGCCGGACCGGTCCCAAAGGAATCGGGTTGCAGGCGCTCGAGGCCTGGGATCTGTCCGACGCTGCCAGTCTGCCGCTGCCGGGGAACACCGTCCGTTCCGAAGGGCCGCACGATCGGACCCCTGCCGCATCGCCGGCGGCACCCCCTGCCGCTCGCGGTACCGGAGCGCGGAGTACCGCCGAACTCGCCCGCCGCATGGCCGAGGAAGGCCTGGACAACCGCGGCCCGGCCGAACCCTGGCTGGCCGGAAGCCGTTCGTCCCGGGCCGGGTGAAAGCGGCCGGGTCTACTCCGCGGTTGAAGTCGTCGATCCATGCGGTCTGCCAGCCGGTGTCAGCCCGGTCCTCAGCGGTGGTCATCCCTGATCCGGCCGTGCCCATGTTGGTCCGGCAACTCGTCAGCGGATACGATCGTAGAGGCTTGCAGCGCCCACGTATGTCGCTGCAGTAATGGCCGCAGCCAAACAATTAGGAGACCTCCGTGTCAGCGCCCCAGAACATCACCCTCATCGTCGACGGCGAAGAGAACCAGGTGACCGAGGGCACGACGGGAGCCGATCTTTACGGCACCCGGCGGGAGGTCGTCGTCGTACGCGTGGACGGCGAGCTGAAGGACTTGGACCAGCCCATCCCGGCCGGCGCGAAGGTGGAAGCCGTGACCATCGATTCGCCCGACGGCTTGAACGTGCTGCGCCATTCCACCGCGCACGTGATGGCCCAGGCCGTGCAGCAGCTGCGCAAGGACTCCAAGCTTGGCATCGGTCCGTACATTACCGACGGCTTCTACTTCGATTTCGACGTCGATGAGCCCTTCACTCCGGAGGACCTGAAGCAGCTGGAAAAGATGATGCTCAAGATCGTCAACTCCAACCAACGATTCGTCCGCCGCGCGGTCTCCGAGACCGAGGCCTTGGCTGAGATGGCCGGGGAGCCGTACAAGGAAGAGCTGATCGGGCTCAAGGGCCACTCCGACGAGGCCGGCGAAGGTGCCAGCATCGAAGTTGGCTCCGGCGAACTGACCATCTACGACAACGTGGACGCCAAGAGCGGCGAAGTGGTCTGGAAGGACCTCTGCCGCGGCCCGCACCTGCCGAACACCAAGCTGATCTCCAACGCCTACGCGTTGACCCGTTCGGCCGCCGCGTACTGGCGCGGCAACGAGAAGAACAAGCAGCTGCAGCGCATCTACGGCACCGCTTGGCCCACCAAGGACGACCTGAAGGCCTACCAGGAGCGGCTGGCGGAGGCCGAGCGCCGGGACCACCGCCGGCTGGGCGCCGAACTGGACCTGTTCTCCTTCCCGGACGAACTGGGTAGCGGCCTGCCCGTTTTCCACCCCAAGGGCGGCACTGTCCGCAAGGCGATGGAAGACTACTCGCGGCAGCGGCACACCGAGGCCGGCTACGAATTCGTCTACACCCCGCACATCACCAAGAGCAATCTGTACGAGGTGTCCGGCCACCTGGACTGGTACCGGGACGGCATGTTCCCCCCGATGCACGTGGACGAGACCAGGGACCCGGAGACCGGCGAGGTCATCAAGCCCGGCCAGGACTACTACCTGAAGCCGATGAACTGCCCCATGCACAACCTGATCTTCCGCTCGCGCGGACGGTCCTACCGCGAACTGCCGCTGCGGCTGTTCGAGTTCGGTTCGGTCTACCGGTACGAGAAGTCCGGCGTGATCCACGGGCTGACCCGGGTGCGGGGCATGACCCAGGACGACGCCCACATCTATTGCACCCGCGAACAGATGAAGGATGAGCTGACCACCACGCTGAACTTCGTGCTGGACCTGCTCAAGGACTACGGGCTGGACGACTTCTTCCTGGAACTTTCCACCAAGGATCCCGAAAAGTTCGTCGGCACCGACGAGGTCTGGGATGAAGCCACCCGCACGCTGGCCGAGGTGGCCGAAGCATCCGGCCTGGAACTGGTGCCGGACCCGGGCGGAGCCGCCTTCTACGGACCGAAGATCTCGGTGCAGGCGCGGGACGCGATCGGCCGCACCTGGCAGATGTCCACCATCCAGCTGGACTTCAACCTGCCGGAACGGTTCGAGCTGGAGTACCAGGCCGCCGACGGTTCCCGGCAGCGGCCGGTGATGATCCACCGTGCGCTGTTCGGATCGGTGGAGCGGTTCATGGGCCTGCTGATCGAGCACTACGCCGGTGCGTTCCCGGCCTGGCTCGCTCCGGTACAGGTGGTCGGCATTCCGGTGGCGGAGACCTTCAACGAGTACATGCTGGAGATTGTGGCCAAGCTGCGCGCGCAGGGCATCCGCGCCGAGGCCGACCTGGGGTCCGACCGCTTCCCGAAGAAGATCCGCACCGCCAGCAAGGACAAAGTACCGTTCGTGCTGATCGCCGGCGGCGAGGATGCCGAAGCCGGAGCGGTCTCCTTCCGCTTCCGTGACGGCAGTCAGGACAACGGCATTCCGGTGGACGAGGCAGTGTCGCGGATCGTGCAGGCTGTCGCCAGGCGCGGCAACTGACGATGGCCGGGACGACCAGGGAAGCCATGAAGGACCGGGCGGATGATGAGGCAACGGACAGCTTCGAGCTGCCCGGAGTCCCGGATGCCTTCCAGCGGCTCTGGACGCCGCACCGGATGGCCTACGTCAAGGGCGGCCAGGGGCAGTTCAAGAACAAGGACGAGTGCCCGTTCTGCGTGGCGCCGGCCCGGCCGGACGAGGAATCGCTGATCGTTCACCGCGGCGAGACCGCCTACGTGGTGCTGAACCTGTTTCCGTACAACCCGGGCCACTTGCTGGTCTGTCCGTACCGCCACGTGCCCGACTACACGGACATCACCCCGGCGGAAACCGCGGAGTTTGCCGAGCTCACCCAGACGGCCATGCGCGTGTTGCGCAAGGTGGCGAACCCCAGCGGCTTCAACCTGGGCATGAACCAAGGCGAAGCCGGGGGAGCGGGCGTGGCGGCGCATTTGCACCAGCACGTGGTGCCGCGGTGGGGCGGCGACGGGAACTTCTTCCCGATCATCGCTCAGACCAAAGCCATCACCCAGACTTTGGACGAGGTCCGCAAGCAGGTAGCCGACGCCTGGCCCGCACGGTAACGCGGCGATGCTCAACAAATACGCGCGCGGATTCTTCGGCAAGCTCTTCACTCCGCTGGCCCGCGTCCTGATCCGGATGGGTGTCTCGCCCGACGCCGTCACGATCATCGGCACGGTCGGGGTCTGTGCCGGGGCGCTGATTTTCTACCCGCTGGGCGAACTGTTCTGGGGCACCGTATTCATCACGGCGTTCGTTTTCTCTGACATGGTGGACGGCCTGATGGCCCGCATGCTGGAACGCAGCAGCCGCTGGGGCAGCTTCCTGGACTCCACCCTTGACCGGTTGGCCGACGGCGCGGTGTTCGCCGGCGTGGCCATCTGGTTCTTTACCGGGGGAGAGAACCCGGCCATCGCCATCTTTGCACTCGTGTGCATGCTGCTGGGCTCCCTGGTCTCCTACGCCCGGGCCAAGGCCGAGTCGCTCGGCTGCACCGCGGCCGTCGGGTTTGCCGAGCGGTCCGAGCGACTGGTGGCCGTCCTGGTCTTCACCGGCCTGACCGGCCTGGGCCTGCCGGAAATCGTCCTGCTGGTGGTCCTGATGCTGCTGGCCGCCGCTAGTCTGGTGACCGTGATCCAGCGGATCATGACCGTCTACCGGCAGACCCGGCTGACCGCCTGACCGGCTGGCCAACGCTCAGCGGGACGATCGCGGGAGGCGGGACGACGACGGGAGGCGGGCGGCCGCCGTCGGGCGTTCAGGAAGGTTACGTCACCGGTGAGCCGGTTCACGGGCCCGGACGTATGATGAGATGTACGCTTTCGACCGACTCCTAGGGGCTTTTAGTGTCCAGCAGTGAACCAACGTCAACTCACGCCCCCGTGACCGGCAGCAGCCGGGTAAAGCGGGGCATGGCCGAGATGTTGAAGGGCGGCGTCATCATGGACGTCGTAACGCCCGAACAGGCCCGCATCGCCGAAGACGCCGGTGCCGTGGCCGTGATGGCCCTTGAGCGCGTTCCGGCGGATATCCGCGCGCAAGGCGGCGTGTCCCGGATGAGCGATCCGGACATGGTGGACGGCATCATCGAAGCCGTCTCCATCCCGGTGATGGCCAAGGCCCGCATCGGCCACTTCGTCGAGGCGCAGGTGCTGCAATCCCTCGGCGTGGACTACATCGACGAGTCCGAGGTCCTGACCCCGGCCGACTACACCAACCACATCGACAAGTGGAACTTCACCGTTCCGTTCGTCTGCGGTGCCACCAACCTGGGCGAGGCACTGCGCCGGATCAACGAAGGCGCGGCGATGATCCGTTCCAAGGGCGAAGCCGGCACCGGCGACGTCTCCAATGCCACCGGACACATGCGCCAGATCCGCTCCGAGATCAAGCGCCTGTCCGCGATGCCCGAAGACGAGCTGTACGTGGCGGCCAAGGAACTGCAGGCCCCGTACGAACTGGTCAAGGAAATTGCGCAGACCGGCAAGCTGCCGGTGGTGCTGTTCACCGCCGGCGGCATCGCCACCCCGGCCGACGCCGCGATGATGATGCAGCTGGGCGCCGACGGCGTGTTCGTTGGCTCCGGCATCTTCAAGTCCGGCAACCCGGCCGAGCGCGCCGCCGCGATCGTGAAGGCCACCACCTTCCACGACGATCCGGACGTCATCGCCAAGGTCTCCCGCGGCCTGGGCGAAGCAATGGTCGGCATCAATGTGGACGAAATCCCGCAGCCGCACCGCCTCGCCGAGCGCGGCTGGTAAGAACTAACGACGGCGAACGCCCGGTCCCGCACGAAGGTGCGGTACCGGGCGTTTGGCGTTAAGCCCTTCGTGCTGCCCGACACGGCTGGCCCGGCTCCGGCCTCTGGACTCCCCGGGCAGAATGGAGCTTTCCGCCGGTGCGTCCAGTGATCGTTTCATCAGGTGCACTTTCATCCTTCCCAGATGATGAGCATGCACGGGTGCCGGCGGAGACTGAAGTCAACGGATGAATCCGGAGGCGATAGTGCCCGCCCGAACGACAGCGCGCCTGAACGGAGCCAGCGATGACGGATCCAGGAATGACCGATGCCGAGGAGCTACAACGGCTGAGGGCCCGGGTGGCCGAACTTGAGGCCGAACGTGTCCATGGGCCAGGCGGCGCGCACGCCCCTGCCGAGGAACGGCATCGTTGGAGATCCATTGGCTCGGCAGTGCTGCTCACGCTGGCGTGTCTGCTCGCTCCGATCTCGGTGGTGGGGGTGTGGGCGGGCAGCGTGGTGTCCGACACCGACAGATATGTTGAAACCGTCAGTCCGCTGATCAACGACCCATCCGTGCAGGCGGACCTGACCGACGCCGTCACCGAGGCCATCTTCACCCACGTGGACCTGAAAGCTGTCACCGACGAGGCGTTCAACGCGGTCTCCGACCTCGGGCTGCCTCCGCGAGCCCAAGCTGCGCTAACTGCCCTGCAGCAGCCAATGATTTCGGGCATCGAAAACTTCGTCCACAGCCGCGTGCAGCAAACGATCAGCAGCCCGCAATTCGATACCGTCTGGGACCGCTCCAACGAGATCGCTCACCAGAACCTGGTGAAGCTGCTGGAAGGCAACCAGGGCGGAGCCATCAGCGCCCAGAATGACACGATCTCGGTCAACCTCGGGCCGATCATCGCCCAGGTGAAGGAGCGGCTCGTGGCCGAAGGGTTCGGCCTGGCGCAGAACATCCCCAATGTGAACACCTCCTACGAGCTGGTGCAGTCGGACGCCGTCACCCAAGCACAGAGCGCTTACCGGGTATTGAACGCACTCAGCATCTGGCTGCCGATCATCACCGGCATCCTGTTCGTCGCGGGAGTGCTGACCGCGCGCCACCGAGCCCGTGCCGTGATGCTGGGTGCGCTCGGCATCGTGGCGGCGATGTTGGCACTGGGGATTGCGCTTGCGGTGGCCCGCATCGCCTATCTTCAGGCGCTGCCGGGCGTAGTGCTATCGCGCGATTCGGCGGGGCTGGTCTACGACACCCTGGTGCGCTTCCTGCGTGACTCACTGCGCCTCACCGCGGTAATCGCGCTGGTGGTGGCGATAGCCGCGTACTTCACCGGAGCCTCTGCTTCCGCCGTACGGGCGCGCGCCTCAGCGTCTCGGGGGATCGCCCGCCTGCGCGGATCCGCGGAGTCGGCGGGGATGCGCACCGGCGGGGTGGGAAACTGGGTTTACCGGTACAAGCGGCTGCTCTGGGTTGCCACTGTCATCGTCGGCGGGCTGGTGCTCGTCTTCTGGTCGGAGCCCACGATCGGCGTCGTCATCACGATAGCGATCATTGTGGTGGTCGTGATCGCGATTATCGAATTCATCGGGACTCCGCCAGCGGAGCCGAGGGCTTATCCCGAGGCCGCCGACGAAGTACCGGTCCCGCCGAACCCCTGACCGAGACCACCCAGAACTGGTGGCCAACGTCGTCGTGCCCTGCCGACCGGAGTCGGCAGGGCACGGTTTGGGTGATGAGCGGGCCAGTTAGCTTGCTTCAGCCGGCCAGGATTTTCGCCTTCTGGGCCTCGAACTCCGCCTCGGAGAGGAGACCCTGCGCTTTCAGTTCGCCCAAGGTCTTGAGCCGTTCCAAGGGATCAGCGGCCGGCGCAGCCGTTGCTTGGGCCGCCGCCGTGTCGTAATCGGGTTGCGCATACTGCTGGGGTGGCGCGTAGCCCTGCTGCGGCTGTGCATACTGCTGCTGTTGTTGTTCGTACCCCTGCTGTGCGTACTGCTCCTGCTCTTGGGCGTCCCAGCGCGCCTGTTGGCGGCGCTGCACGCGACCGCTGACAGCCGTCGCCGTGCCGGCGACAACTGCCGTGCGGGCTACTCCTCGTAACAGTCCCATGTCTACTTCCTCCTCAGACCGTCGAATCGGATTCCATCGCGTCCAGCGCGGCCATGACGTCCTCAGCCGGAATGCGCGCACTCGCGATGACCTCTCCACCGGACTCGCGTGCTGCGGCAATGAAGGGAATCGCCCAGAGATTCTCGTAGACGATCAGCGCCGCCACGGTGCCAGGTTCCATCGCCGAAGCCGCTTCGGCGATTTCGTCGTCGCCCAGGAGGCCCGAACGAACCGAGGCAAGAGAGGCGAACCCTTCCAAGCCCTCGCTAACGTCTTCTGTCATCTCGACGCCGGCGGTGGAACCGTCCGCGTCTTTCCTGATGATCATGAGGTCGTAGACCCAGACCACCTTCCGATTAATCAGGTCCATCAGGGCAGCAACGGTGGCGCCGCTGCCCGTCTTGTCTACTGGAAACTCGATCAACACGAAGTCGATGGGGCCGTGCACTTCTGTTGTTGCCACGAACATCACCCTTGCAATCTGATTGGCCGTCCAAGACCTGGCCAGAGTAGTTTTCCCTCCACGCCCGGGGCATCACCCCGACCGAATGATCTTGGCCAGCGGCTGTTGAGGCGGACGCCCGCGGCGGACCGGACTTCCTTCGGTAGTTATAACGGCGTTCGACGAAGTCACCCACGCCCTCGAAACCAGCGGAATCAGGGCTGCGTGGCGTATCGCAGGTCACGGGGGTGAGCCAGAACCGCCCAAATGATGACCACGTCGAGGACGATGATGATCACGCCCCACAGCGGGTAATACGGGAGCCACATGAAGTTCAGCACTGCGCTCAGCGACGCCAACACTACGGCCAGAATGCGTGCCCACACAGCGCCCCGGAACAGGAAAATCCCGCCGAGCACCAAGAGCACTCCTCCGAGCAGGTGGATCCAGCCCCACGAGGTCAGGTCGAACTTGTAGATGTACTCCTCACCGGCCACGTAGAACTGATCATTGAACAGCGCCACAAGTGCCTGAACTATGTGAAAGGCGCCGGCCACGATCATGATGATCCCGCCGAAGAGGATCGTCCCCGCGGCCGCAATGTTGTAATCCGGGTCGACGGACCGCCCCGGACCGGTGGTCCGCCCAGCTGAACCGCTTGCCATGGTGGTCCTCCCTCGTGCGGTGCGCCGGTGGCGACTCGGTTATGTCACCGGAGACTCGGCCCACCCTCAGCAAGTCTTCACCGGGCCCGGTCGAGTTTCCTCATCCTTTCTGGGTGATCCTGATAGCACGCGCGCGCCGTAATTTGGGCCCTAGCGGCCGTATTTTTCAGGCGATGACGGGACACGAACATGACTGAGCAGACAGCCCGTACTCAGGCGAGGGGAGTGTTGCTCCCACTCGCACTAGCGCAATTCATCTGCAGCTTCGCTGGCTCGAACATGAACGTGATGATCAACGACATGAGCAAGGATCTCGACACTACGGTGCAGGGGATCCAAGTTGCGATCACCATCTTCCTGCTGGTCATGGCCGCGCTGATGATCCCCGGTGGCAAGCTCACCGACCGATATGGTCGCAAGCCGCTGTTCCTTCTCGGGCTCATTATCTATGGCGTCGGCGCACTCATCAGTGCAATCGCACCGGGACTGCCGGTACTGATCCTGGGCAACTCCATCCTTGAGGGTATCGGCACCGCGCTCCTCATCCCGCCGGTCTACATCCTGACCACCATGCTGTTCCACGATCTAGGCTCCCGTGCCAAGGCGTTCGGCGCGATCAGCGCGATGGGCGGCATCGGATCCGCGGCCGGCCCTTTGATCGGTGGCCTGATCACGTCGGCAATCAGTTGGCGTGCGGCGTTCGTCTTCCAGGCCCTCATTATCGTGGTGATCGCGCTGCTCAGCCGCAGCCTCAAGGATCCCCTTCCCCCGGATCCAACCCGTGAGTTCGACGTGCGGGGAGCGGTCCTCTCTGCCGGGGGCCTCATCCTGATCGTCATGGGTATCCTGGCCGCAGATAACAGCCTCTGGTTGATGCTCATCCTGCTCGCCTCCGGCGGGCTGGTGCTGGTGGGCTTCTTCGTGTCGGTGCGGGCGAAGGAGCGCTCAGGTCACGAACCCCTGCTGTCGCTCAGCCTGTTCCGCAACCGCACGTCGAACCTTGGGTTGATCACGCAGAACGCCCAATGGCTGATGCTGCTGGGATTCTCCTTCGTGGTCGCCAGCTTCCTGCAGGTGGTGCGCGGCTATAACGCCATCGAGACCGGCGTGATCTTCACTGCGGCAACGGTTGGCCTGCTGGCGTCGTCGCTGGCTGCCGGGCCCTTGTCGAAGAAGTTTGCCCAGCGGACGCTCATCATCTCTGGTTTTGTGCTCACGATCGCCGGTATGCTGCTCGGTCTCGTGATCGTGCAGGGCACCCAGGGCGCCTGGGCATTCGCGCCAGGTTTGCTGCTCACCGGCCTGGGTGTCGGCTTGATGCTCACCCCCTCGGTGAACGTGGTGCAGTCTAGTTTTGCGGAGTCCAAGCAGGGCGAGATCTCAGGGCTGTCCCGAAGCGTCTCCAACCTGGGCTCCTCCCTCGGGACGGCGATCGCCGGTACCATCCTCGTAGCCGGTATCGCGACTACTCCCGGCCAAAACTATGCGATCTCGACGATTGTTCTGGCTGCTGTGGGACTCATCGGCCTTGTCGCGGCGCTGTTCATCCCACGCAAGATTCCGTCGCCGGTCGAGGAAGCGACGAGATGACCCCAGTCTGAATCCTGGTCGGTACTTTGCCGTGCCGCCATGATCAAGGCCATAGGCGGGATTACACTGGCGGCATGATCGGACGGGAGGCCCATGGGCGCGGCCCGGAGCAGGGGTCGACGCGAGCCACGATCCGGTTGACCAAGAATGTGACTGCGGTGACGGTGGCCGCCCTGCTCATGGCCGGCTGTACCAGCGGGCCGGTCGACGGCCCGCATCCCGGCGGTCCGACCGGAGCGGCACCCACAGCGGAGTTTGCCGGGCCGGGCGCGGGAGGGAGCGGCAGGGACGGGAGCGGTGCAGAAGCGCGTGGCACGGAGGGGAGTGGCGCCGCGGGGGAGGCACCGCCGTCGTCCTCCGGAATGGACCCCGCCCCGGAGGTGACAGCCGGAGCAGGTCCGGACTGCCCGGCGAGGCGCTGCGCCACCGTGGCGATGACGGGCGATCTGCTGCTGCATGAAGCGCTCTGGGAGCAAGCGGCCGCAGATGCGCGGCGGACCGGCAAGCGGGGCTTGGACTTCGAACCCATCCTGGCCGCACAGCAGCAATACCTGGACACAGCCGACCTTGCGATCTGCCAGTTGGAAACGCCGCTGGCGGACGAAGACGGCCCGTATTCCGGATACCCGGCGTTCAATGCACCGCCGCAGATCCTCGACGCCGCGACCGCCGTTGGCTACGACGCCTGCACCACCGCCAGCAACCACACGTTCGACTACGGCACCGCCGGCTTGGAACGGACGTTGGCCTCGCTCGACGCCCGCGGCCTGGAGCACACCGGATCCTATCGCAGCGAAGCCGAGTCCGGCGACGTGCTGATCCTGGACACTCCGGCCGCGCGCGTCGCCGTTATTACCGGCGCGTTCTCGCTGAACGGACTGGTGCCGGACGCCCTTTGGCAGGTGGACATGCTGGATCCCCAGGCCATGATTGCCAAGGCCAAACAGGCACGGGCGGGCGGCGCGGAGATCGTACTGGGCGCAATCCATGCGGGCAACGAATACACGAACTATGCCAACGCGCAACAACTGCAGGCTGCCCATGCCTTGGCCGACAGCGGCGAGTTCTCGCTGATTTACGGGCACCACAGCCACTCGGTCCAGCCGATGGAACGCTACAACGGAACCTGGATTGTCTACGGGCTGGGCAACACGATCGCAGCGCACGCAACGCCCAACATCCTTAATACCGAGGGCGTGATGGTCCGCGCGCAGTTTGCCCAGCGGGACGACGGCGGTGCTTGGGAGGTGGCGAGGCTTGACTGGCTGCCCGCAACGTTCGCCGGACCGGAGCATCGCTGGTGTCCGGTCTCATCCGATGCCCTGGAGGCAGCGGCGGAGTCTGGGGAGTGGTGCGTCTCCAAAGAGGCGGATGCGGCCAGTCGGGAACGGACCAGGGCGACCGTCGAGTCGATGGGCGCCGCCGGGGACGTCGCCCACGAATGGCTGCTCGGCGACGAGTGAGGACCTGCGGGCAGGGGTGGGGGCCCGTGCTCGCCCGAGCGCCTCAGCGGGGCCGCGCCGCCGCGTCGGTCCGGGCCTCTGCCTCGTGTGGAATGTCCAACGGCACATCGTTAAAGCTGCCATAGCGCCGTTCTGCTGCGTGCCGGATTAAATAATCCGCGACGGCAGGGTTCTTGGGCAGCAGGGATCCATGCAGGTAAGTGGCAATGACGTTGCGGTAACGGGCGCCTTCGGTGCCGTCCGTGCCGTTGTTGCCGTCGCCCTTGGTGACCCGGCCGAACGGTTGGACCTCGGCGCCCAGTGTGGTCAGGCCGCTGTGGTTCTCGTACCCGATGACGGTGCCGAACTCGTCGCTTTCCAGCACGGTGTTGCCGATCAGTCGGGTGGGCCCGCCAACGGTTTCGGCATCCAAGAGCCCGATGCCGGTGATCACCTCGCCGGTGTGGGTGGTGAACCGGTGGCCGAACAGTTGGTACAGGCCGCACACGGCGAGCATCGGCAGGCCGTCGTCGGCCAGGTCGCGGAGCCGGCCGCCCTGGGCAAGCAGGTCGGCCTGGATCTTGTTCTGGCCCGAGTCCTGGCCGCCGCCGCCCACCATCAGGTCAACCTGCTCGGGAAATTCGTCTCCGGGGTTGTACTCATGAAGCCGGACGTCATAGCCGCGCAGGGTCAGCCGCTTGCGCAGGACCAGGACGTTGCCCCAGTCGCCGTAAATGTTCATGTCCCGCGGGTACAACTGGAGGAGGTCGATCACGGGTGCGTCCATCAGGACACCACTTCCACTTCGGTCAGTTTGCCCAGCTCGCGCCGCAGCGCCAGCATGGCGGTGTAGGTGCAGTAGATGCGTTTGGGCGTATCGGGATCCTCGGCGATGAACCGGTGCAGCGAGGCCATGAGGTCGGTATCTACGCTACCCACGGGAACGTCCTCATAGAAGAGGCGCAGCCCCATGTCCTGTGCCCGGACACCGCTGACTTCGGCCACGCCCGTGTCGCGCAGCGAATCGAAGTCCACGTCCCAGAGCCAGGACATGTCCCGGCCATCGGCGTAGTTGTCGTTGATTGCAATCATGGTCCGGGAGCCCGCGGCCGGGAACGACTTCAGCGCGAGTCGGAAGCCGGCCGGGTTCTTCACCAGGACCAGATCCAGCGGCTGGCCGTTGACGGTGAGCGATTCGCCGCGCCCGAAGGCCGGGGTAACGTTTTCCAGCGAGGCCAGCAGGGCCGGTTCATCCACGGCGGGACCAAGCACGGTGCGGGCCAGCACCAGCGCCGCGGCGGCGTTGAACACGTTGTAGACGCCGGTCAGCTTCAGCTCAACCTCGATCCCGCGTCCGTCCACCTGGAAGGTGGCGGCGGAGCCTTCGCAGGCGGACAGCACGACGTCGGCACGCGGCCCCTCGGGCTGGCCTCCACCAGCTCCGGCGGCCTCGGCGCCGGGAACCTCGGCGGCGACGGCGTTCCGCATCTCGTCGTCATGCGGGAACATGTGGCGCAGCTGCGGAGCAAGGCCGAAGTATTCGACCCGGGGTGCCGTCACGGCGTTGGCCAGGGCCAGGATGCGCGGGTCTTCGCGGTTGAGCACCACGGCGTCGGTGGTGGCTGCGGCGATCTGGCGGAGGAATCCCGCCGTCGTCTCAATCTCGCCAAAGCGGTCCAACTGGTCCCGCATCACGTTGAGCAGCAGGCTGTAGCGCGGCTGAACCAGTTTGACGAAGTGCACGGCGTGGGCTTCGTCCAGTTCCAGCACCGCGATGTCCGCATCCAGCCGGCCGCGGGCGTCCGAATCGCCCAATACCGAAGCCACTACTCCGCGGGTGAAGTTGCTGCCGGTGCGGTTGGTGAACACGTTCATGCCCTGGCCCTGCAGCAGTTCCACCACCATTTTGGTGGTGGTGGTCTTGCCGTTCGTCCCGCTGATCACGACGACGCCGCGCGGCAGCTTGCCGAGCGTGCGGGGCAGGAACTGCGGATCGATTTTCTCGGCCACCAGGCCGGGCAGCGCGGAGCCGCCGCCGCGGAGCCTGGCTACCGCCTTCACGGCCTTTCCGGCAACGGTCGCAAGGAGGTGTCGCATGAGTAGAGACTATACAAGCCGCCGGCACCAGCCCGCCGACGAGCCCGCGGGCTGTGGCGTGCTGCACAGCAGCGGCCGGCGCGATTTAACACCGCAGGACCGGTTGGTATTACTGTTTTTCCGTACGGCCGCAACGCGCGCGGCCCGATACTGAATCCGAGGAACCTTCACCGTGGTCACGATTGGTGTGCTCGCCCTGCAGGGCGATGTCCGCGAACACATATCCGCCCTGGAACACAGCGGCGCCGCAACAATGCCGGTCCGCCGGCCGGGCGAACTGGACGCCGTGGACGGACTGGTCATACCCGGCGGGGAATCAACAACGATTGACAAGCTCACCCGGATCTTCGAGCTGGCCGATCCGCTGAAGAAACGGATCGAGGCCGGCATGCCCGTCTACGGTTCCTGCGCCGGCATGATCATGCTGGCCCAGGAAATCGCGGATCCCGCCACCGACCTCAAGGGCGAGGCCCAGCAGACGCTGGGCGGCCTGGACATTACGGTGCGGCGGAACGCCTTCGGCCGGCAGCGTGAGTCGTTTGAAACGGATCTGAACTTCCGCGGACTGGAGTTCAGTGCGCCGTCCCCGGACCAGGATCCGGCGCCCGTGCACGCCGTCTTCATCCGTGCCCCCTGGGTGGAACGGGTGGGCGAGGGCGTGGAAGTCCTGGCCACGGTGGAACCCGCGTCCCACGGGGCTTTGCACGGGACAGCTAGAATTGTGGCAGTGCGTTCGCGGCATATGCTGGCGACTTCTTTCCACCCGGAAGTGACGGGGGAGCGCCGCATCCACGAACTATTCATCCGCATCGTCAGAGGAGAGGCCTAAGCATGTCCGGACACTCTAAGTGGGCGACCACCAAGCACAAGAAGGCCGTGATCGACGCCCGGCGCGCGAAGTCGTTTGCGAAGCTGATCAAGAACATTGAGGTGGCAGCCCGCGCCGGCGGCGCCGACATGTCCGGGAACCCCGGGCTGGAACTGGCCGTCCAGAAGGCCAAGAAGACGTCGGTTCCCAACGACAACATCGACCGCGCCATCAAGCGCGGCGCCGGCCTCACCGGCGAAATCATCGATTACACCGAAATCATCTACGAAGCCCGCGGTCCGCAGGGCTCCGCCGTGCTGATTGAGTGCCTGACCGACAACAAGAACCGCGCCGCCTCCGAGGTCCGCCTGGCCATCACCCGCAACGGCGGCACGGTGGCCGACCCCGGTTCGGTCTCCTACATGTTCGCCCGCAAGGGCGTGGTGTCCTTGCCCAAAAACGAGCTCACCGAGGACGACCTGCTGATGGCCGTGCTGGATGCCGGCGCGGAGGAAGTCAAGGAACAAGGCGAAAACTTCGAGGTCCACTCCGACCCCACCGACCTGCGCGGCGTGGTGGCCGGCTTGGAAGAAGCCGGCATCGAGTACGAAACGGATGAAATCGAGTTCGTCTCCTCGATGGCCGTGGAGCTCGACGCCGACGCCGCGCGGAAGTTCCTGAAGCTGGTCGACGCACTGGAGGACCTGGACGACGTGCAGAACGTCTACTCCAACGCCGATATCAGCCAGGACGTCCTCGCTGAACTCGAGAACGACTGACACCGGTCAGAGGGTCGGCAACCGCCTTGCGCGTACTGGGCGTGGACCCCGGCCTGACCCGGTGCGGCCTGGGCGTGGTCGACGTCGAGCCGAACCGCCGCTCCACCCTGGTGGAAGTGGGCGTCGTCGGGACCACTCCTGACATGCCGCTGGAACTGCGCCTGCTGAAGATCGCAGAGACCATCGACGAATGGCTTGATGCGCACGCACCGGACGTGCTCGCCGTCGAACGCGTCTTCAGCCAGACGAACGTCAGCACCGTGATGGGCACGGCGCAGGCCTCCGGTGTGGTGATGACTGCAGCAGCGCGGCGGGGGATTGCCGTCGCGCTGCACACGCCCACTGAGGTGAAAGCCGCGGTCACCGGCAACGGCCAAGCGGACAAGGCCGCCGTGACCAAAATGGTGACCCGGATCCTCCGGCTGGACACCCCGCCGCGTCCGGCCGACGCCGCGGATGCGCTGGCGTTGGCGATCACTCACGCGTGGCGCGGCGGCGCTGCGAAGCCGGCCACGGGCGGCGGCATGACGACTGCCCAGAAGCTGTGGGCGGAAGCCGAAGCCAAGGCCAGGCGCAACCGCCGCTGAGCTGCCCGGAACGGCACGGCACGAAGGGTGCCAAGGGGTGTGGCGGTTGCCGGTAATGTCGGCGCCGCCACGTAAGCTATTCGTAAATATGTTCGGACAATCCCTCCCGCGCTCCGGTCCGGAAGGCGGCGTCCGGGCAGCAGCCAGTGCCGGGAAGTGGGAGTTGGATCATGATTAGCTCGTTGCGCGGCGTCGTCGCCCATGTGGGGTTGAACTCGGCCGTGATCGACGTCAACGGGTTCGGCATGCTCGTCCAGGCGACGCCGCAGACCCTTGGCACGCTGTTCATCGGACGGGAAGCCCAACTGGCCACCACCATGATTGTGCGCGAAGACTCCATGACGCTCTATGGGTTCGAGGACGCAGCGCAGCGCGAAGTCTTCGAGACCCTCATCTCGGTCAGCGGCGTCGGCCCGCGGCTGGGCCTGGCGGCATTGTCGGTGCACTCGCCCGAAGCCCTGCGGATTGCCGCCGCGGACGGCGACAACAAGGCGTTCAGCAAGGTGCCCGGCATCGGCCCGAAGCTTGCCGGCAGGATCGTGCTGGAACTGGCCGGCAAGCTGGTGCCCACCGGCGAGGTGGCTCCGCAGCAGGCGGCTGGTTGGAAAGGCCAGGTGCAGCAGGCGCTCTCCGGCCTGGGCTGGTCGGACAAGGACGCCGCGGCGGCCGTGGACACGACCGCCGACGAGAATCCGGAGGCGGCTGCGGCCGGCCATGTGGGCGACTTGCTGAGGCTAACGCTGCGGCGGCTTGGCCAGGACGGTGCCCGGACCGGCTCGGCCCGGCGGACCGCGGGAGTGAAGTAGCGTGCCCGAGGACGCCGGGGAGAGCCGGCTGGTCTCCACCGCGTCGGAGGCCGAAGAGCGGGCCGTCGAATCGGCGCTGCGGCCCAAGAACCTGGATGATTTCGTAGGCCAGGCGAGAGTCCGGCAGCAGTTGTCGCTGGTGCTGGAAGCCTCCCGGATTCGCGAGCGGACGGCCGACCACGTCCTGCTGTCCGGTCCGCCCGGGCTGGGCAAGACCACGCTGGCCATGATTATCGCCGCGGAAATGAATGCGCCGCTCCGGATCAGCTCCGGTCCGGCGATTCAGCACGCCGGCGATTTGGCGGCGATTCTGTCCTCGTTGACCGAAGGGGAAATCCTCTTCCTCGATGAGATCCACCGGATGTCGCGTCCGGCAGAGGAAATGCTGTACATGGCCATGGAAGACTTCCGGGTGGACATCGTGGTGGGCAAGGGCGCCGGCGCCACAGCCATCCCCCTTGATCTGCCGCCGTTCACCCTCGTCGGAGCCACCACCCGGGCCGGGCTGCTTCCGGGTCCGCTGCGCGACCGGTTCGGGTTCACCGGGCACTTGGAGTTCTACGCCGTCGAAGAACTGGAATTGGTGCTTCGCCGTTCGGCGATGCTTCTGGACCTGAAGGTGAGTTCCGCAGGGTTTGCCGAGATCGCCGGCCGCTCCCGTGGCACGCCCCGCATCGCCAACCGTTTGCTCCGCCGGGTCCGGGACTGGGCCTTGGTGCACAAGATCGACGAAATCGATTTCCGTGCCGCAGCGGCTGCGCTGGACATGTACGAGGTCGACGAGCGAGGCCTGGACCGGCTGGACCGCTCGGTGCTGACCGCACTGATCACCAAGTTCGGTGGCGGCCCGGTGGGGCTGTCCACGCTGGCCATTGCCGTCGGTGAGGAAACCGAGACGGTGGAGACCGTGGCCGAACCGTACTTGGTCCGGGAAGGGCTGCTGGGCCGGACGCCACGCGGGCGGATCGCCACTGCCGCCGCCTGGCAGCATCTGGGGCTGGCGGTGCCGGATCATCTGGCCGCAGGGCAGACCGGTGACCTGCTCGCGGAACTGCTGGAACCGGACACGGATTTCGCCGATAACTGAAGAAACCGTGTAAGCGTGGTCACCGCGTAGAATGGTAGGAACGTGCGGAGTGCGCCGTTCCTTAAGGAACCCGGCAGGCTGCGTATACGGTCCGGAATCTCCTGCCGGTCCGCCCAGACTTCTAGGACGGAAATTTCCTGTGTTCGTAAATCTCTTCGCTGCTACCAATACTCAGCAGCAGTCCGGCGGTGGCATCGATGTGATGACCATCGGCCTGTTCGCTGTTTTTGCACTGCTGATCTTCTTCATGTTCCGCAAGCAGAAGAAGGTACAGGCCCAGATGCGCGAAAAGACTGAGCGTCTCAAGGAACAGATGGTTCCCGGCACCGAGGTCATGACCCAGTTCGGTCTCTTCGGCACCGTCGTTTCCGTCGACGCCGACAATAACAAGGTGGTCCTCGAACTGTCTCCGGGCAACACCGCCACGGTGCACACGCAGGCCGTTAACGAAGTGGTGACGCCGGAGGCCCCCGAGGTGCCGGACGATGCCTCCTCGCTGACCGCGGAGCAGGCCGACCGGCCGGAGGAAACCGCCGAGGAGACCCTGAAGCGCCTCAATGAAGAGCAGAACAAAGACACCAAGTAGGCCAGCGACGGCTTAGCCGCATCGGCGTGCAGTGGCGGGGCATGCCCCCGCCACTTCGCCGTGTACCGGCCGGTTCCGCCGGCCGCCTGAGTCGATGAGAGAAAGATCTTCCATGGCACGATCCGGTTCCACCAGCGTTGCTCGGCGGACACTTATATGGCTCGGTGTGCTGCTTGCCGCCGGTACCGTCATCCTTGGCAGCGGTGTCTTCACCAACCAAGCGAGCTGGGCGCCAAAGTTGGCGCTCGACCTTGAGGGCGGCACCCAGATGATCCTGGCCCCGAAGGTCCAGGGCGCCGGGGGCGAAATCACCGGCGAGCAGCTGAACCAAGCCGTGGAGATCATTCGCCAGCGCGTTGACGGCTCCGGCGTGGCAGAAGCGGAGATCACCACGCAGTCCGGGCGCAATGTGGTGGTCAGTCTGCCGGGCATCCCGGACCAGCGCACCCGCGAACTGATCCAGGCGTCGGCCGACATGGAATTCCGGCCGGTCCTGACCTCTGCCTCGGGTGCGGCTGTTCCCGAAGCAGAGCGGACCCCGACGAAGGATATTCCGAAACCGACGGCCAAGCCGGAGAACTCCAGCGACCCGAATTGGATCACTCCCGAGCTCTATCAGGAATTTGAAGCACTCGAGTGCCTTGACCCGGCCGCTGCGGCAGACGAAACCCAGCCTGCCGACCCGGCCAAGCCGATGGTGGCCTGTGAACCGGACACCGGAATGAAGTACATTCTCGGCCCGGTGGAAGTACCTGGCACCGATATCTCCGATTCAAGCTTCGGCCAGACCCGCGGCCAGCAGGGACAGACCCTGAACCAGTGGGCAGTCAACATCGAGTTCAACGGCGAAGGCACCCGGACTTTCAAGGCCGTCACAGAGCGGCTGTTTGGACTCTCTGGAGCCCGGAATCAATTCGCCATTGTGCTGGACGGCAAGGTCATCTCCGCACCGACGACCAACGCCGTCATCCCGGATGGCAAGCCGCAGATCACTGGCAACTTCACCGAAGAGTCTGCGCGCGGCCTTTCCGAACAGCTGAAGTACGGCGCGCTGCCGATCAGCTTCGAGATCCAAAGCGAGCAGCAGATTTCCGCCACGCTCGGCGCAGACCAGTTGCGGATGGGCCTTATCGCCGGCGTTATCGGTTTGGTGCTGGTAGCGGGCTATTCACTCTTCCAGTACCGGGCGCTCGGCTTCGTCACGATCGCGTCGCTGGTAGTGGCGGGTCTCATCACCTATCTGGCGATTGCGATTTTGGGCTGGACCGAAAACTACCGGCTTTCGCTGGCCGGTGTCGCCGGCCTGATCGTGGCCATCGGCCAGACTGCCGACTCGTTCATCGTCTACTTCGAACGTATCCGCGATGAGTTGCGCGAGGGCCGGGGCCTGGTGTCCGCGGTGGACAACGGCTGGAAGCGTGCCCGGCAGACAGTGTTGGCCTCCAAGGCAGTCAACCTGTTGGCCGCCGTCGTGCTCTACTTTGTGGCCGTAGGCAACGTGCGAGGTTTCGCCTTCACGCTCGGCCTGACCGCGGTGGCCGACCTTTTGGTGGTCTTCCTCTTCACCCACCCGACCATGGTGCTGCTGGCAAAGACTAAGTTCTTCGGCGAGGGCCACCGGTTCTCCGGCTTGGATCCGCGCTTGCTGGGCGCGGTGCCGCTGTACCGAGGGGCTGGACGCGTCCGCCAGCCGGGCGAACGCACAGCTCCGGTCCGCGCCAAGAACACCGCGGCAGCTGCCGAAGCGGGCCGCCGCCAGACCATCGCCGAACGCCGAGCGGCCGAGAAGCAGCAGGCGACCAGCGGCGCCGGCCGCGGCGCCAACAAGGAGAGCAACTAATGGCCAACTTTGCTAAGTGGGGTAACGACCTCTACACCGGCAAGCGCTCCTATGACTTTGTCGGCAAGTACAAGATCTGGTTCGGCATCGCCATCGTCGGCATTCTTCTGTCCATCGTGGTGCCGTTCGTCAAGGGCGGCTTCAACCTGGGCATTGATTTCCGCGGCGGTTCCGAATTCACCGTCTCCAACGTTCAGAACACCGACGCCGGACCCGGCGAAGCTGCCGTGGCCAAGGTCGCCGCGGAGGCGGACCCCCGGGTGACCAACATCGCGCCGGGTACCATGCGGATCCAGACCGAACGACTGGACGACGAACAGACTCTGCAACTGCGCGATGAGCTGGTTGGCGCCTACGGCGTGCAGGCCAACGAAGTGACCTCCTCGTACGTCGGCCCCACCTGGGGCGCGGACGTGACCCGGCAGGCGCTCTGGGGTCTGGTGGTGTTCGTTGTGCTGGCAGCCTTCATGATGGCGCTGTACTTCCGGACCTGGAAGATGTCCATCTCCGCGCTCAGCGGGCTCGTGGTGGTGCTGGTCCTGACCGCCGGCATCTACTCACTCAGCGATTTTGAGGTCACGCCCTCGGCGATCATCGGGTTCCTGACCATTCTGGGGTATTCCCTGTACGACACCGTGGTGGTGTTCGACAAGATCCGCGAGAATACGAAGGACTTGGACAAGTCCACCAGGCGGACGTTCGCGGAGGAGGTCAACCTCGCCGTGAACCAGACCCTGGTCCGGTCCATCAACACCTCGGTGGTGGCGGTCCTGCCGGTTGCCGCGATTCTGTTCATCGGCGCGTTCGTCTTGGGTGCCGGAACGCTGAAGGACCTGTCGCTGGCGCTGTTCATCGGCATCATCATCGGCGCCGCCACCACCATCTTCATCGCTGCGCCGATGTACGCACTCATCCGGGCGAAGGAACCGGCGCTGGTCAAGCAGGCCCAGCGGGTGGAAGAACGACGCCGCAACGAGGCCGTCACCGTCTGACACGGCTCTGCGGCCGTCGCCGTCTGACGCAACTCCGGGTGCCCGGGCAGCATCAGCGGGCATAGACTAGACGTTGCGGAACAGCGTTGAGTTGGTGCTGCTGCTGGCGGGCGGAATAATCGGCGCCAGCGGCAAGGCCAGGACAAGTCGGAAAGGCGGGCAGGATTGGCCGAGAACCTCAGGTCGACAGAGCAGGCCAGTGATAGCGGCACGAAGCCGGATCCTGGTTCCTCTGTGGTGCCTGCGGCCAAGGATGCCCCGGGCACTGCACCGGTCCGCCATGCTTTCCCAGGCCGTCGGGAACGCACCATGTCCCGGCTGGCCCGGTTGGCCGGCAGAGGTGGATCCGGCTATTCGCCGATCCTCGAGCCGCTGTTGCGCACCGTGCGGGCGAACAATCCGCGCGAGGACTTCGATCTAATCCAGCGCGCCTTCGTTGTGGCGGAGCGCAGCCACCGCGGCCAGAAGCGCAAGAGCGGCGATCCTTACATCACGCATCCGGTGGCCGTGGCCACCATTCTGGCCGAACTGGGCATGACCGGCACGACTCTGGCCGCCGCGCTGCTTCACGACACCGTCGAGGATACGGAATACACCCTCGACATGCTGAAGAAAGAGTTCGGCCCAGAGGTGGCCATGCTGGTGGACGGCGTCACCAAGCTGGACAAGGTGCAGTTCGGTGATGCGGCCCAGTCGGAGACCGTGCGCAAGATGGTTGTGGCGATGGCCAAGGACATCCGCGTCCTGGTGATCAAACTGGCCGACCGGCTGCACAATGCCCGTACCTGGCGCTTCGTGTCCCCGGAGTCTTCCGCCAAAAAGGCCCGCGAGACTCTGGAGATCTTCGCGCCGCTGGCCCACCGGCTGGGCATGAACACCATCAAGTGGGAGTTGGAAGACCTTTCGTTCGCGGCCCTGCATCCCAAGGTCTATGAGGAGATCGTGCGGATGGTGGGGGAGCGCACCCCCGAACGCGAGAAGTACCTGACCACCCTGCGCACCAAGATCGGCGATGATCTGCGCGCGGTCAAGATCAAGGCCACGATCACCGGCCGGCCGAAGCACTACTACTCCATCTATCAGAAGATGATTGTGCGGGGTAAGGACTTCGACGACATCCACGACCTGATGGGCATCCGCGTGCTGGTGGACACCGTCCGCGACTGCTACGCAGCGCTGGGCGCCCTGCATTCGCGGTGGAACCCGCTGCCCGGGCGGTTCAAAGATTACATCGCCATGCCCAAGTTCAATATGTACCAGTCGCTGCACACCACGGTGATCGGCCCGGGCGGCAAGCCGGTAGAAATCCAGATCCGCACCCACGAGATGCACCGCCGCGCCGAGTATGGCGTTGCGGCGCACTGGAAGTACAAGGACATTGCCCGCGGCGGCACGGCCGACGGCGGCGACATGGGTTGGCTCCGGAGCCTGGTCGATTGGCAGCAGGAAACCAGCGATCCGGCCGAGTTCTTGGACTCCCTCCGGTTTGAAATTAATGCCAAGGAAGTCTTCGTCTTCACCCCCAAGGGCGAAGTCATGGCGCTGCCGGCTGGATCAACGCCGGTGGACTTTGCCTACGCGGTGCATACCGAGGTGGGCCATCGCACCATCGGCGCCCGGGTCAACGGCAAACTGGTACCGCTCAACAGCGAGCTCAACCACGGCGACTGGGTGGAGATTTTCACCTCCAAGGCGGAGGGCGCCGGCCCGAGCCAGGACTGGCAGGGCTTCGTCAAGAGCCCGCGGGCGCGGAACAAGATCCGTCAGTGGTTCACCAAGGAGCGTCGCGAAGAGGCGATCGAAAAGGGCAAGGAACATCTCACCCGCGCCATGCGGAAGCAGAACCTGCCGCTGCAGAAGATGATGACGCACGACGCGCTGATGTCGGTGGCGCAGGAAATGCACCACGCAGATGTGTCTGCGTTGTACGCCGCGGTTGGCGACGGCCATACGTCCGCGCAAAACGTCATCGAGCACCTGGTTGGCTTGCTCGGCGGGCAGGAAGCGGTCGAGGAAACCGAGCCGTCCATTTCGACGGTGGTCAAGCGCCCCAAGCATCCGGACTCCGGCGTCACAGTGGTTGGCGTAGGCGATGTCTGGGTCAAGCTGGCCCGGTGCTGTACCCCGGTACCGCCGGATCCGATCGTCGGGTTCGTCACGCGGGGTTCAGGCGTCTCCGTGCACCGTTCCGACTGCCGCAACGTGGCGGAGCTGCGGGAAAGCCCCGACCGCATAGTCAACGTCGCCTGGGCGCCCACCCAGTCCAGCGTGTTCCTGGTGGAGATCCAGGTGGAGGCGCTGGACCGCAAGAGCCTGCTCTCCGACGTCACCCGCGTGCTGGCCGAGAACCACGTCAACATCCTCTCCGCGACGGTGCACACCTCGAGCGACAGGCTGGCCATATCGCGGTTCTCCTTCGAGATGGGCGATCCGAAGTACCTGAGCCACGTCCTCAGTGCCGTCCGGCGCATCGACGGCGTGTACGACGTGTACCGCACCTCGGGGTCGCAGCGCCGCTGACTGAGCCCTACCGCTGACTGACCCCTACCGCTGAAGCTTGCCCTCGCCCGTGCCTGGTGGAGCTTCCGGCTACGGATCCGCGTCCATCGCCGCGCCGATACGCTGCAGCGCCCGGGCTTTGCCCGGCAGTCTAGGTCTGGCCTCGATCGCCTGCCGAATGACGTCCAGCTGGCAACCGAGCCCCTTGGCTCCGGCCAGTGCAGTCAGGACGCGGACCGCATCCGGTTCCGGAGCATGCAATGCCACGTCCAGTGCGGTCCTCAGCGGGGTACTGACCGGGACGCCGCCGATGGTCACAGTATCCAAGGGGCCCAGCGTCACTTCATGGATCAGGGCCGGGCGATAGCGTCCCTGCGAGATTGCCCGATGCCGGTGGTCCAGCAGTACCGAGAGCTTTTCGGGTTCCGGGGCGCAGCCGTAAACCCACGCCGCCGTCAACCTGCCCAGCACCACCTTCCGACGGACCTGCTCGGGCAGGCTGAAGAAGGCGGCAGCCGCGCGGTGCCTGGGCGTGATCTGGTCCCATGGCAACGCAAACCCCGAGCCATAGACGTTGACCAACAGGCCGTCCAGCCGCATGCACTCGAGTTCGCTGCGACTGAACGGGTGCCCGGGGCGCAGTACCGCCGGCTGAGCTTGCGCCGCTGCAGCCGGCGAGGCAGGGGAAAGGTGAAGGACCATGCCAGCCAGCATGCCAAACGGCACCCGACAGCCGGAGGGGCCGGGAGCGCTTTGTGGAAAGCGTTCCCGGCCCCTCCGGTTGTGTAGCTTAGCTGCTAGGAGAAGTCTTCGGCCGAGCGCTGAAGGGTGTCCAGCCACTGGCGGCGTGCCTCCAGGGCCTCGCGTGCCGCGGCGATCCGCCGCTGGTCTCCGGCTCGTTCGGCCTGTGCCAGATCATCCTCGAGCCCGGCAATCGCGGACTCGAGCTGGGACAGCGCGCTGTTGGTACGGGCCTTGGTTTCCGGGTTCGTCCGTCGCCAGTGGTCATCCTCGGCAGACTTGACGGCATCCTCGACCTTGCGCAGGCCGGCGTCGATCCGCTGCATGTCACCGCGGGGTACCTTCCCGGCTTCCTCCCAGCGATCGCGGATCGACTGCAGGGACTTCTTGGCCGCGGCCAGGTCGGTCACGGGCAGCAGCGCCTGCGCCTCGGCTACCAGCGCCTCCTTGACCGCCAAGTTGGCGGAGAACTCCTGGTCGATCGCCTCATTGGCAGACTGGCGCGCCGCGAAGAACTTGTCCTGGGCTGCACGGAACCTGGTCCACAGGGCGTCATCATCCTTGCGGCTAGCGCGCTTGGAAGCCTTCCAGTCGTCCATCAGCTTGCGGTACTCGGCGGCAGTGTGGCCCCAGTCGGTCGAGCTGGAGAGCTCTTCCGCCCGGGCGATCAAGGCTTCCTTGGCAGCCTTGGCCGCAGCGTTGTCGCTGTCCAGCTGGCTGAAGAATGCGCGGCGGTGCCGGTCGAAGACCGTGCGGGCCGAGCGGAATCGCTTCCAGAGTGCGTCCTCGGTGCTGCGCCCCAGCCGGACGCCGTTCTTTTGGGCGGATTTCCAAGCGTCGAAGAGCTCGTTCATGCGGGCGCTGCTGGTCTTCCACTGCACGGATGACGGTTCCTTGCCCGCAATCTCCTCGGCTTCGGCGACGATGGCCTCGCGGGCAGCCAGTTCAGCCGCCCGCTGGGCCTCCTGGCCGGCCTTCTCGGCCTTCTGCAGTTCGCTGATGGCAGTGCCCAGTGCCTCCAGCCGGGCCTCCAAGGCGGGAATGTCGCCCACCATGTGGCGCTCGGCCGTCTGGGCCTTCAGATGCTCCAGCGTCTTGTGCATGTCAGTGGACGGGGCTTTGGCTTCCACGCGCTGTTCCAGCAGTGCCGCCTGGGCTGCGACGTCGTCATACTTGCGCACGAAGTAGGCCAGCGCCTCGTCTTTGCTGGTGTCCGGATACTGTCCGACCGGGTGTTCCTGACCGTCGATCAGCAGGAACACATGGCCGTCGTCGGTTACCCGGGCCCATTTGGACGCCTCGGACAACGGTGTGGAGGCGACCGCCGGGGCCGGGATGACTTGCTGCGCCGGAGCGCCAGCAGCACTCTTTCCGGGCATGGCGGCCGGCGTCGGCTTCGGTCCGGGCATGGGCTTCGGTGTCGGCTTGGCGGCCGGGCTCGGGGCCTCGGCGGAAGCTTCGGGGACAGCCGGTGCCGCATTAGCGGATGCCTGCTGTTCGGCGGCAGAGGCTTCCGGCGCCACAGGAGTGCCTGCTTCCTGGGCCTGCTCGGACTGCTCAGCCTGAAGCTGCTCAGCGGGGGCCTGCTCAGTAGAGGCCTGCTCGGTAGAGGCCTGCTCGGCCCGATCTGCCTCAGCCTGGGCCTGCTCGGTTTGTTCAACCGGCGCCTGTTCGGCCTCGCCTGCCTCAGCGGGGACGTGCTCGGTAGAGGCCTGCTCGGCCTGTTCAGCCGGGGCCTGCTCGGTCTGCTCAGCCGGCGCCTGCTCAACCTGTGCCGGAGCGGCCGCGACCTGTTCGGTCTCGGTGGCTTGAGCTGTTTCGTCGGATTGTTGACTAGGTGTCACCGCTAGAACTCTTTCGCTTGTGTCCGGGGCCGCCTGTTCTGGCGGCACCGTCGTGGTGTTGGGTTCACTGAAGGGTGAACGACTTTATCGTTACCGGTATTTTAGGCGGGCCGTCCTGGCTATTGGCATCCTCGACGCCGCCGGCCGCAATCTGCTCGATCACGTCCAGCCCTTCGGTTACCTTACCCATAATCGTGTAGCCGCCGGTATCCTGCGGGATCGTCGAATCTTTCCACGCAATGAAGAATTGCGTCCCGTTGCTGTACGTGCTCGCACCGCGGGCGACGGCGATGGTGCCTGCCGGGTAGACGCCGTCCTCGGGCGTGTTCTCCACCGGTCCCCACTGGTATTCCGGATCGCCGCTGCCAGCGCCGTCCACGGAACCGCACTGGAGCACGCCCATGCTGGTGGCCGTGGTGAGCCGGTGGCAGGTCTTGCCCTCGAAGAACCCGTCCTTCGCCAAGGTGCTGAAGACCGCCGTCGCCTGGGGAGCAGCCTTGCCATCCAATTCCACGCCGATGTCGCCCTCGTTGGTCGCGATGGTGCCGCTGAAAACCTTGCCCGCGGCGACCTCGGGCGAGGGGATGTGGGCTGCGTTGACGGAGGACGACGGCGAAGGCACGGCTGCGGGGTCCTCGAGGCCTTGGCGGACCTGTTCCATTTGGGACGGGGTGGGGTTCGCGGCGAAGACGGTCAGCTGGACGGCCACGGCACCGGCTATCAAGGCCGCGATGGCCACACCGGCGGCAATGTTGTCCCGCTTGCGCCGCGCCAGCTGCTGCCGGCGCAGGTCGCGCTTGGCTTCCATCCGGGCAATACGACGCCGGGCTTCGCGGTCCGGACTGTTCCGTGCCAATGCTCCTCCTGGTCTACGCTGACTGGGTCCGCCCCGCCGGCGGGACCGCACCGGCAGGGCGGTTTGGTTCCGCTGCCGTTGCAGGCCTTAAAATGGTCCAGCAGCCAGTTTAGCGATTCAGTGCCGCTGCGCGGTCGCCGGCTTCAGAACGACCAGCCCTTCTTGACCCCTCATCTACTAGGAGATACGTCCGTATGGCACGCAAGGCCTCGCTGTCAGGCTTCCCGGAATGGCTTCCGCAGGAGAGGCTCGTGGAACTTCATGTGCTGGATTCCCTGCGCCGGACTTTTGAGCTGCACGGCTTCTCCTCCATCGAGACGCGCGCCGTCGAAACCGTGGCCCAGCTGCTGCGCAAGGGCGAGATTGATAAAGAGGTCTACGGGCTGCACCGGCTGCAGGCCGACGAAGCCGAAGGCAAGAACGAGGACAAGCTGGCGCTGCACTTCGACCTCACCGTGCCGTTCGCTCGTTACGTGGTGGAGAACGCGGGCCACCTGGCCTTCCCGTTCCGCCGTTACCAGATCCAGAAGGTCTGGCGCGGGGAGCGCCCGCAGGAAGGCCGCGCCCGGGAGTTCACCCAGGCGGACATCGACGTGGTGGGCGACGGCGAGCTGCCGTTCCGCTACGACGTGGAACTGGCGCTGGTGATCGTCGAGGCCCTCAGCGCGCTGCCCATCCCGGACTTCAAGCTGCGCGTGAACAACCGCAAGCTCGCCGAGGGCTTCTACCGTGGCATCGGCCTGACCGATACCGCCGGTGTCCTGCGCAGCATCGACAAGCTGGAGAAGATCGGCCCCGAAAAGGTGGCCGCGCTGCTGCAGGAAGAACTCGGGGCCACCGACGAACAGGCGCAGGCTGCGCTGAAGCTGGCCTCCATCCGCACCGAAGACACCTCTTTCGTGGACCAGGTGCGTGCCCTCGGCGTCGAGCACGAACTGCTGGAGACCGGCCTGGCCGAGCTGCAGGAAGTCATCGGCGAGGCGCACCGACGGGCCCCCGGCAAGGTGATGGCCGACCTGAGCATCGCCCGCGGACTGGACTACTACACCGGCACCGTCTACGAAACCGTGCTCGTGGGCCACGAGCAGCTCGGCTCCATCTGCTCCGGCGGCCGGTACGACGCGCTGGCCACCAAGGGCAACCGCACGTTCCCCGGCGTCGGGCTGTCCATCGGCGTGACCCGGCTCGTGATGCGGATTCTGGGCCAGGAGTTCGCCACCGCATCGCGGCATGTCCCGACGGCGGTGCTGGTCACCTTGGCGAACGAGGACAGCTGGTCGCAGGCCCAGGACGTGGCCGGCCAGCTGCGCGAACGCGGCATCAGCGTGGAAGTGGCCGCCAAGGCGGACAAGTTCGGTAAACAGATCAAGTACGCTGACCGCCGCGGCATCCCGTTCGTCTGGTTCACCTCGGTGGCAGAGGACGGCACCCACAGCCACGAAGTGAAGGACATCCGTTCCGGAGACCAGCACGCTGCCGATCCTTCCAGCTGGGCGCCGCCGGCCGAGGACTTGGTTCCGCAGGTCACCGCCGCCGCCCACTGACCCCGGGCTTCGCCGGCCTCGCTTAGCCGGCCGCCCCTGCTGCCGCCGCACGCACGTCGGCAGCAGGGGCGGCCCGGTGGGTCGCTCCGCTTGAGTTCCGGGGCCCGGCGGGCCGCGACGGCCGAAGCTGTCGTTGCTTAGGCGCCGGGCCGACGGCGAACCGGCGCCAGGGCGGCGCGGCCGATCACGCCGGCGCCGAGGACCGCCACCATGAGCACCACCGAAGTGACCGGCAGGGTGAACGCCAGCAGCAGGCAACCGACCAGCCCGGCAACGTTCAGCAGCTTCGGCGCATGCCACGGTCTCTCGTCCAAGGTCAGGGCCGCGGCATTGGCGACGCTGTAGTAGATCAGCACCCCGAAGCTGGAGAAGCTCACCACGGCCAGCACGTCCTGGGTGAGCAGCAGGAAAATGACGACGGCGGCGACCACCAGTTCCGCAGCCCACGGTACCTTGAAGCGCGTGCCCACCTTGTTGAACACCCGGGGCAGGTCGCCTTCCCGGGCCATGGCAAAGGTGGTCCGGCCGACGCCGGCGATCAAAGCCAGCAGTGCGCCCAGGCTCGCTGCGGCGGCGGCGATGGCGATGGCGGTGGTGCCCACGCCGCCGCCGACCTCTTCCATTACCGCGTGCAGCGGGGCTGCGGTCATCGCCAGTAGTTCCGGTCCCAGGTAGCGCAGCAGGCCCAGTCCGATCAGCACGTAAAGCACGAACGTGATGAGCAGGGCGGAGAAGATGGCCAGCGGAATAAGCTTTTTTGGTTCGCGGATTTCTTCGCCCATGGTCGCAATCCTTGCGTAGCCGGCGAACGCGAAGAAGAACAGCCCGGCGGCCTGCAGAACTCCGTACGGGGAAACTTCGGTCGCCGTTGCCGGGCCGCCGATGGGATCGGCGTCGAACGCCACCACGACCACGAAAACCAGAATGGCGGCCACGAATGCCACGATCCAGCGGGTCACCCAGGCGGTCCTCGTGATGCCTAGCAGGTTGACCGAGGTCAGCACCACCACCGCGGCCACCGCGGCGGCGGTGGCATAGTCGGGGAAAACGTAGATGCCGAAGGTCAGCGCCATGGCCGCACAGGAGGCAATTTTGCCGGTGACGAAACTCCAGCCGGCCAGGAAGCCGGGCCATTCGCCCAAGCGCTTCCGGCCGTAGATGTAAGCGCCGCCGCTGGTGGGATAGACGCTGGCCAGTTGCGCCGTGGCGCTGGCATTGCAGTAGGCCACGATGCCGGCGATGGCCAGCGCCAGCGGCAGCCAAGGCCCGGCGGCAGCGGCCGCGGGGGTGAAGACGACGAAGACGCCCGCGCCGATCATGGAGCCAACGCCCACCGTGGTGGCGTCCACCCCGCCCAGCCGGCGTTCCAGCGATGATTCACTACTCACAGATGCCACAGCTCCTTGCTGCGGGCCCGCGGGGGCTCCGGCCCACCGGGCCGCTCGGGCCGCATGGCCGGAGAACAGGTCCGGGGCGCCGCGTGATCAACGGTAAACTCGTGTACGTCTCCACTAACCATAGCCGTACCCCGCCGCCGCACCAGGTGAACAACAGCGGGCGGACAGCTGAGCAATTCGTTCTACCGGAAGGACTGTTGTGCTGCGCACACACGACCTCGGCACCCTCAGGGCCGACCACATCGGACAAACCGTTACCCTCGCCGGCTGGGTGGCCCGCCGCCGCGACCACGGTGGTGTGGCCTTCCTGGATCTGCGCGATGCCTCCGGTGTGGCCCAGGTGGTGGTCCGGGAAGAGGATGTCTTCCATGCGCTGCGCAACGAATATGTGCTGCAGATCAAAGGCACCGTGGAGAAGCGCCCCGAGGGCAACGAAAACCCGGGCCTTGCCAGCGGTGAGATAGAGGTCATCGCGGAGGACGTCGTCGTTCTCAATACCGCCGACCCGCTGCCGTTCCAGGTGGACGAGCACGTGGAGGTGGGCGAGGAAGCCAGGCTCAAGCACCGCTACCTGGACCTGCGCCGGCCCGGCCCGTCGAAGGCGCTGCGGTTGCGCTCGGAGGTCAACCGGACGGCTCGCGAACTGCTGCACGCCGACGGATTCGTGGAGATCGAAACCCCGACGCTGACCCGGTCGACGCCGGAAGGTGCCCGCGACTTCCTGGTGCCGGCACGCCTGGCCCCGGGGTCCTGGTACGCGCTGCCGCAGTCCCCGCAGCTGTTCAAGCAGTTGCTGCAGGTGGGCGGCTTCGAGAAGTACTACCAGATTGCCCGCTGCTACCGCGACGAGGACTTCCGCGCGGACCGCCAGCCGGAGTTCACCCAGCTGGACATTGAGGCCAGCTTCGTGGACCAGGACGACATCATCGCGCTGGGCGAGCGGATCGTGCAGGCGCTGTGGCGGCTGATCGGCGTCGAGATCAGCACCCCGATCGCCCGGATGACCTACGCCGAGGCGATGCACAAGTACGGTTCGGACAAGCCGGACCTGCGGTTCGGCCAGGAGCTCACCGAGCTGACCGACTTCTTCAAGGACACCACCTTCCGCGTCTTCCAGGCCCCTTACGTGGGCGCCGTGGTGATGCCCGGCGGCGCCTCGCAGGCCCGCCGCACACTGGATGCCTGGCAGGAATGGGCCAAGCAGCGCGGCGCCAAGGGCCTGGCCTACGTGCTGGTCCAGGAGGATGGCGAGCTGACCGGCCCGGTGGCCAAGAACCTCACCGACTTCGAGCGCGAGAACCTCGCGGGCACCGTCGGCGCCAAGCCCGGTGACTGCATCTTCTTCGCCGCCGGCGACCGCTCCGCCTCCCGCGCCCTGCTCGGCGCGGCCCGGGTGGAAATCGGGCACCGCACCGGACTGATCAAGGACGGCGACTGGGCCTTCGTGTGGATCGTGGACGCGCCGATGTTCGAGCCGGCCGAAGCCGCCGTGGCTTCCGGCGACGTGGCCGTCGGCTCCGGCAAGTGGACGGCCGTGCACCACGCCTTCACCTCGCCCAAGCCGGAGTTCATGGACACCTTCGACACCGATCCGGAGTCGGCGCTGTCCTATGCCTACGACATTGTCTGCAACGGCAACGAGATCGGCGGCGGCTCCATCCGTATCCACAAGCGCGACCTGCAGGAGCGCGTGTTCAAGGTGATGGGGCTGGACAAGGAGTCGGCGCAGACCAAGTTCGGCTTCCTGCTGGAAGGCTTCAAGTACGGCGCCCCGCCGCACGGCGGCATCGCGTTCGGCTGGGACCGCGTGGTGGCGTTGCTGGCCGGCGAGGATTCAATCCGCGAGGTCATCGCCTTCCCGAAGACCGGCGGCGGCTACGATCCGCTGACCGCCGCTCCGGCCGCGATCACGCCGCAGCAGCGCAAGGAAGCGGGCGTGGACGCCAAGCCCCAACCCAAGGACCCGGCCAAGGACTCCGCCACGGAGCCGGCCAAGGAGCCAGCCAAGGAGCCGGAGGCCAAGTAACCCGGCATCAGCCGGCATCGCATTCGGCACTGACGGACGACGGCGGGCGCGCACCTCTTGTGGTGCGCGCCCGCTGTGCTGTCTGCTGGGGGCATGACTACGGACACCGGCGCCGACGGTGCGATCGTGCCTGCGAATGAAGCATCGTGGGGAGACCTGCAGACAGTGCTGGGTGTCCGCGGCGAGGCGTCCCGCTGTCAGTGCCAGTGGTTCCAGACCCCTGCGGCCCAATGGCGGGAGGAGCATGTGGAGGAACGGGCCTTCCGGCTCCGGGCCGAGACCGCGTGTGGTAATCCGGCGGCCGATTCCACCAGCGGCCTGGTTGCCTATCTGGACGGTGAGCCGGCGGGTTGGTGTGCGGTGGAACCGCGGACGGCTTACCGGCGCTTGCGGACCAGCCGGGTGGTGTGGGCCGGCCGCGACGAGGATCCGGACGACGGCACCGTCTGGGCGGCGGTCTGCTTTGTGACCCGGACGGGCTTCCGGCGCCGCGGCATCAGCCGGGCGCTGGCCGCGGCCGTGCCGGCTTGGGCACAGGACAACGGTGCCCGCGCCATCGAGGGGTATCCGCTGATCCCGAAGCCCGGGCAGGAAATGACGTGGGGCGAACTCTACGTTGGCAGCCGCAGCATCTTCGCCGCGGCCGGTTTCCGCGAAGTCAGCCGCCCGACCGCCCGCCGGGCCGTGATGCGGATCGACTTCGGGCAATAAACCGTGCGGCACCCTTGCCGTGGGGATGTGGGCAGTACCCCGGCAGCGCAGGCAGGGCCGCGCGCTGGGCCGCGCGCCGGGGCGGGCACAGGCGGGGCCGCTGGAGCAGGGCAGATGAACGGATAGCCTTGACGGTGTGAGTGATTTGTTCAGTGCAGCCGCGGACGACGACGAAGACTACGACGGCGGGGGCGACGGCCACGGTGCAGCGTCCGGCGACGGCGGCGGATCCACCCGTCCGCGCAGCCCGCTGGCGGTTCGAATGCGGCCGCGCACGCTGGATGACGTGGTGGGCCAGCAGCACCTGCTCCAGCCCGGTTCGCCGCTGCGCCTGCTGGCGGCCGGCGGCGCGGCCACCGGGCCGGCGGGACCGTCGTCGGTCATGCTCTGGGGTCCGCCCGGCACCGGCAAGACCACGCTGGCGCACGTGATCGCCCGCGGCCCGGGCCGCAAGTTTGTGGAGCTCTCCGCCATCACCGCCGGCGTCAAGGACGTGCGCCGCGTGATGGACGAGGCGCTGACCGCCCGCGACCTGCACCGCACCACCACGGTGCTGTTCCTGGACGAGATCCACCGTTTCAACAAGGCACAGCAGGACGCGCTGCTGCCCGGCGTCGAAAACCGCTGGGTGGTGCTGGTCGCCGCCACCACGGAGAACCCGTCGTTCTCGGTGGTCTCGCCGCTGCTGTCCCGTTCGCTGTTGCTGACCCTGAAACCGCTGACCGCCGACGACATTGAGCAGTTGCTGGTCCGCGCGGTACAGGACGAGCGCGGGCTGGCCGGCCGCGTGGAGCTGAGCGAGGAGGCACTGGAACACCTGGTCCGGCTGGCCGCCGGCGACGCCCGCCGCGGCCTGACCTCGCTGGAGGCCGCCGCGGGCGTGGCCTGGGGCGAATCCGGCGGGGAAGGCAAAGACGGGGCCCCGGTCCGGGTGGAGCTCAGCCACGCCGAGCGCGCCACGGACCGAGCCGCCTTGCGCTACGACAAGGCGGGGGACCAGCACTACGACATCACCAGTGCCTTCATCAAATCCATGCGCGGCTCCGACGTTGATGCCGCGCTGCACTACATGGCGCGGATGCTGGAGGCGGGGGAGGACCCGCGCTTCGTGGCGCGCCGGATCATGGTCCACGCCTCCGAGGACGTGGGGATGGCCGATCCCACGGCGTTGCAGACCGCGGTGGCCGCCGCCCAGGCCGTCCAGCTGATCGGCATGCCCGAGGCCCGGCTGGTGCTGGCCCAGGCCGTGGTCCACATTGCCACCGCGCCGAAGTCGCCGGCCTGCCACGACGCGATCAACGCCGCCGTGGCGGACGTCCGGGCTGGGCGCGGCCAAGGGGTTCCGGTCCACCTGCGCGACTCCCACTACTCGGGGGCCAAGGGGATGGGCCATGGCAAGGGCTACGTGTATTCGCACGACGCCCCGCACGGGATCGCCACCCAGCAGTACGCGCCGGACGACCTGGTGGGCCGGAACTACTACGAACCCACCACGAACGGCGCCGAACGGGAGATCTCGGCCCGGGTGGAGCGGCTGCGCAAGATCATCCGCGGATCCTAACGACGGCGGGGTCCCGGCCTTCGGGCGGCGCGCCGCTTCAGCCGCGGCGCGGCTTGGCGAAGTCCTCGGTGTCCAGGCTGATGGTGAACGGGCCCGAGTTCACCAGTTCCACCTCCATCATGGCGCCGAAGACGCCGGTCTCAACCTGGGCGCCTAAGCCGCGCAGCGCGGCGACGAACTGTTCCAGCAGCGGCTCGCTGACGTCGCCGGGGGCGGCCGCGGACCAGGACGGCCGCCGGCCGCGCCGGGTATCGGCGTACAGCGTGAATTGGCTGACCACCAGCAGCGGGGCGCCGGCATCGGCGCAGGAGAGTTCGCCGTCCAGGATGCGCAGCCGCCAGATCTTCTCCGCCAGTAGCGCGGCGTCCTGGGCGGTGTCGGAATGGGTGGCACCCACTAGAACCACCAGGCCGGGGCCGGACAGGGCACCCAATACCGTGCCGTCGACGCTGACGCTGGCGCGGCTGGCGCGCTGCAGAATGGCTCGCATCCAGCCAGCCTAGACGTGGCAGGGCGAGCGGCCGGCTGATGCTAGAATGGTTGGCTGACTGGCAAGCCGTTCTTGCGCCGTCGATCCCTAGGGCAATTCAGCGAAGGGGAGAAGCGTGCCCGGGACGGACTGTAGCTGAAGGTAGCGGTTGACCAACGCTCTCCGGGACTTGGAGGCCAGCAAACCATTGCACCCGCACATAACTGGAAGGACATCGTGGCTAACAACACACGAGCCCGCCGCAAGGTCCGCATTTCGCGTGCCCTTGGCATTGCCCTGACGCCCAAGGCTGAGAAGT